>JAUYFR010000143.1 GCA_030690855.1 Gallionellaceae bacterium | reverse complement strand
CCGACCTACAAAAACCAGTCACCTAAGCCCCCGCTGCTTGCGGCGGGGTGGTTTAATCGTTCTGCGCAACTTGTGGCTTTGAAAGCGCAGGATTTTGCGAGAAGTAACGCTTGATGCCGACCAAGATGGCGCCGGCCAATTTCTCGCGATAATCTTCATCACCTAAGCGTAGCTCTTCTTCGGGATTGCTGATGAACGCAGTCTCTATCAAGATGGAAGGAATGTCTGGCGATTTCAGTACGGCAAAGCCGGCCTGTTCCACAAAGCCACGATGCAGCGTGTTGATGCCCCCCAGCTCTTTTAGCACATGTTTGGCAACCTTCATGCTGTCGTTGATGGTGGCGGTTTGTGAGAGGTCAAGCAGGGTGCGTGCGAGGTAAGGATCTTTAATCGCTAAATTTACACCACCGATCAAGTCTGCTTCGTTTTCCTTTTTTGCTAACCAGCGGGCAGAGGCACTGGTGGCGCCACGTTCAGATAATGCAAATACAGATGAGCCGCGTGCATTCGGTTTGACGAAAGCGTCCGCATGAATCGACACAAATAAATCGGCATGTACCTTGCGCGCCTTTTCTACTCGCCCACCCAACGGAATAAAATAATCACCATCGCGAATCAGTACAGCACGCATGCCTAGGGTGCTATCTATTTGTTCTTTTAGTTTGCGTGCAATGGCGAGCGTGACATGTTTTTCACGAGTTCCCCTGCGGCCTTGTGCACCTGGGTCTTCGCCGCCATGCCCTGCATCCACTGCGACAATCAAAGTGCGTATGCTGATTTCAGTTCGAATGTTTGGTTTTGATTTATCTGTTTTGAGTACCAAGCCCGTTGTGGGTGGTTTTGTTTCAACAACGGGAGGGGGCGGTACGGGTATCGATGATGCTGCGGCAATGATCTGTTTTGATACTGGGAGGTCGACTATTTTGCGTTCAGACTGTTGCGCCAACGCCATTAGGGGATCAAGCGCGATAGCGGGGTACACGTCTAGCACGAGGCGGTGGCCATACTCGCCTACCGGCTTTAGATTAAACAGTTGCGGTTTTGCCTCTGTTTTTAAATCGAACACTAAGCGCACGATGCCTGGTTTAAAGCGGCCAATTCGTACCGTTTTAATATACGGGTCATTGGCGAATTTGTTGCTGAGTTCATTGAGTGAGGAATTGATCTCAATGTCTTCAAGGTCAACCACTAAGCGCTCAGGATTTTTGAGGGTCAGTAAGCTGTAGCGGATTACTTGCTTCGACTCGAAAGTTAGGCGAGTGTAATCTTCTGCGGGCCACACGCGCGCTGAGCTAATGCTGATGGCCGCTTGAGCTTGCGGGAGCCACAGCAGTAGGCCGATAAAAATTAGTTTGAGAGAGCGTTTAGGCATTGCTTCCCTTTGTCGGAGTTTGCTTGCAACTCGAGAACACGACTGTCTGGCAAAATAGTAAAGATGATTTCCAGATCGGCAGCGGGCAATAAGCCGGCCGCTTGCTCGGGCCACTCCACCAGACAGATATTGTCTCCATTAAACTCATCGCGAAACCCCGCTGATTCCCACTCTTCTGCATCGCGAAACCGATATAAATCAAAGTGGCGCAAGTGTAACCCAGCCACTTCGTACTGCTCAATCAGGGTATAGGTGGGGCTTTTAACTTTTCCAACATAACTTAATTTAATCAATATGTTACGAACAAGCGTCGTCTTTCCTGCACCGAGGTCGCCACGCAGATAAATTACCATGCCAACCTGTAGCGCAGGTGCTAAGCGTGCTGCGAAAGCAGCAGTTGCTGCCTCGTCGGGTAGGTTGATTCGGCTATGATTCGGGTTATGCAAAATGAAACACCTCTATTGAATTACGACGCGCTTGCCCTGCAAATAAAACAATGGGGGCAGGCGTTGGGCTTTCAGGCTATTGGCATCAGTGATACTCAGCTTGAAAGTGCCGAAGCACATCTGTTGCAGTGGTTGGCCGATGGCCATCACGGCGCGATGGATTATATGGCAAAACATGGGGTGAAACGCGCACGGCCAACCGAGCTATTGCCGGGCACTCTGCGTGTGATTTCGGTCAAGATGAATTACTACCCAGCAGAGGTGAAAGAGTCGCATGTGGTATTGGCGGAAAGTGACCGTGCATTTATTTCGCGTTATGCACTAGGCCGTGATTATCACAAGGTATTGCGCAATCGCCTTGAGCAATTAGCACAAAAAATTCGCGCGCAAATTCCTGAGTGTCAATGTCGAGTGTTTACTGATAGCGCGCCGGTGCTGGAAGTGGAGTTGGCGCAAAAGGCGCATTTAGGTTGGCGTGGTAAGCACACTTTGCTGTTGTCGCGAGAGCAAGGCTCTTGGTTTTTTCTGGGCGAAATATTTATTGATTTACCCTTGCCGATCGACACCCCTCAAGACAATCATTGCGGCACCTGCACAAGCTGTATGACGATTTGCCCAACGCAGGCAATCATCGCGCCTTATCAGTTAGACGCGCGACGTTGCATTTCTTATCTCACGATTGAGCTGAAAGAAAGTATTCCTGTTGAGTTGCGGCCACTCATGGGTAATCGCATTTATGGCTGCGATGATTGCCAGCTCACTTGCCCGTGGAATCGATTTGCGCAAACAACGGTCGAGGCCGATTTTTCCGCGAGGCATGGACTCGATGACGTCTCTCTTATTGAGCTTTTCGTTTGGGACGAAGCAACGTTTCAAAGCAAGTTGGCGGGAAGCCCAATTTATCGTATCGGCCATGAGCAGTGGTTGCGCAACATTGCCGTTGCCTTGGGTAACGCAGTTTTCTCGGTAGAGCTTGTAAGTGCACTGCAAAGCCGACTAGAGCATCCCTCTGCACTGGTGCGCGAGCATGTGGAATGGGCATTGCAGTGTCATCAAGATCAAATCTAGTGGAGAACAGAGCACCTTTCAAAAGGCCGTCATTTATTCAGAAGAAGAAACTGCCGGATTTTGGATAGATTACAATCACAGCGTCGGTAGTCATTTTAGACTGTGCAGGTTCATCACGAAATTGCACAAATCTCCATCACATTAAATTTATATGGAATCAGCATGGAATCATTTCACTGGGATAAGCATTTTGAAACTGGGCTTGAAACGGTTGACCAGCAACATCGCACACTTGTAGACCTCATTAACCGTTTTGGGGAATTGCTGACACAGGCTGAAAACGTTCCTTTTGAAGAGATTGAAGCATTGTTTGTCGAATTAACGGCATACACCCAATATCACTTTCAAGAAGAAGAAAATTTGATGTTGCAGGTGGGGTTAGATGCCGGTTATATCAGCTTGCACAAACAACTACATACAGACTTTCTGCAAGAAGTAATAACGACACATGAAGCTGTATTAGAGAGTCATGAAACTGCGGGCAGATTGCTAAAGTTACTCACTTATTGGCTTGCATATCACATTCTTGGCACTGATCAATCCATGTCTAGGCAAGTGGCAGCAGTTCAATCAGGTCAAGCATCACCAGAGGACGCTTATCTTGCCGAAAAAGAGGTTAAAGAGGGCGCAACTGAACCACTATTGGTTGCACTCAATGGCTTATTTCAACAAGTGTCAGAGCGCAACCGTGAGTTGCTTGAGTTAAATCGCACTCTTGAAGAAAAAGTAGAGGAACGTACTCACGCGCTGTCTGAAGCGAATCGATTATTAGAAGAACTGGCTATGACCGATGTGCTAACGGGGTTGCCTAACCGTCGCCATGCAATGGCTCGACTAACACAAGCTTGGAATATCTCGATGCACGACCATTCTCCTATGGCCTGCATGATGATTGATGCCGATGGATTTAAACAAATCAACGACAACTTTGGGCATGATGCTGGGGATGAAGTATTAAAGCAGTTATCAATGAATCTACGCCATGTGGTTCGCACTGACGATATCGTGTGTAGATTAGGTGGTGATGAATTTTTGGTTATCTGCCCATACACTTCGCTTGAGGGCGCAATGTTGGTCGCTAATAAAATGCGAGAGAAAGTGGCTAACTTACACGTTGCTGTAAATGGGGGCGAATGGGTTGGGAGCATTAGTGTTGGAGTCGCGGCAAGGGCGGCTACCATGCAAAATCCAGAAGACTTAATTAAAGCTGCCGATGAAGGTGTCTATATGGCCAAACGTAATGGACGGAATCGTGTGGAATCCAGCAATTTAGCTTGAGTCTCTGCTAAAAAATGTTTGATCTTCCCTGAAAGTTCTCGTTAACAGGCTTTTGTTAACCATTGTTGAGCGTGAATTCGATGCGACCTGCGTGCCTTGCATATCCTCGGCTAATTTAAGTTGCTCTTGATAGCGCGGGTGCTGGCTAAAACAAATCAGGAAATGGCAGGAATCAAAATGGAACGAGATCTACTAAAAAAAACGGCGATGTACTTTGCCAAGGAGGTTCGGTGAAAGACTCTATGAAGGATCAACATGCACGTTCTCCACAAGCGATACTTGATGATGTTGCAT
The DNA here is from genome assembly GCA_030690855.1 of Gallionellaceae bacterium. Lineage (GTDB taxonomy): Bacteria > Pseudomonadota > Gammaproteobacteria > Burkholderiales > Gallionellaceae > PALSA-1006. The sequence continues at coordinate 3,699 of JAUYFR010000143.1, read as the reverse complement.
CAAGCCCGCAAGGTTTAAGCCATGCCGAGGCGGCAAAGCGTCTCGCACAGCTCGGCCCTAATCGTTTGACTCCAGCCAAACGGCGCACGCCGTTGATGCGTTTCCTGCTGCAATTTCATAATGTGCTGATCTATGTGCTTCTAGCCTCGGCAGGAGTCACTGCCTTGCTCGCGCATTGGGTGGATACCAGCGTGATCGTCGGCGTAGTGGTTATCAACGCTATCATCGGCTTTATCCAAGAAGGCAAGGCGGAGAAGGCGATGGACGCCATCCGTCGCATGCTGTCACCCGAAGCGACGGTGTTGCGCGAAGGCAAGCGTGAGGTCATCGCTGCGGAATCGCTGGTGCTGGGTGACGTCGTGCTGTTGCAATCTGGCGATAAGGTGCCAGCCGATTTGCGTTTATTGAGCGTGAAAAATTTACGCATCGAAGAAGCTGCGCTCACTGGGGAATCAACCGCCGTCGAAAAAAATACCGCTATGGTGGATGCTCAAGCCGTGCTGGGGGACCGCTACTGCATGGCGTATTCGAGTACCTTGGTAGTGTATGGACAGGGTGCGGGCGTGGTGGTCGGTACGGCGGACGATACCGAGATTGGTCGCATCAGTGCTATGTTGGAAGATGTGCAGTCGATGACTACCCCGCTGTTGCGACAGATGGAAAAATTCGGACGCTGGTTAACCGTCATCATTATGGCGTTAGCCGCGATCATGTTGCTATTCGGCTGGTTGGTGCACCACTTCGATCTTGCTGCTATGTTCCTCGCCGCCGTAAGCATGGCAGTAGCGGCGATTCCTGAAGGCTTGCCCGCCGTATTGACCATCACGCTGGCGTTGGGTGTGCAGCGCATGGCGAAACGCAGCGCCATCATCCGACGGTTACCTGCGGTTGAAGCGCTTGGCTCAGTCACTGTGATCTGTACCGACAAAACCGGCACGCTCACCCGCAATGAGATGACCGTGCAACGTGTGGTGACTGCCGGGCAGGTGTTCGAAGTGAGCGGCGGTGGATATGCGCCACATGGCGGCTTCGCCGTTGATGGGCAAGAAGCGAGCATCGCCGACTTCCCCGATACGCTTGATCTGTTACGCGCCGGCCTGTTGTGTAACGACGCCACGCTACGCGAAAGACAGGGTGTATGGCAGATCACGGGCGACCCCACCGAGGGCGCACTGATTACGCTCGCGATGAAAGCCGCACTCGATCCCGTGTTCGAGCATGAATCGTTACCGCGCACCGATCTCATTCCATTTGAATCAGAGCATCGTTTTATGGCGACCTTGCATCATGATCATGCCGGACATGCGTTCATCTATGTGAAAGGCGCGGTAGAGCAAGTGCTGGCGATGTGTAATCGGCAACGTGGCTTGGGCGAGGATGTGCCGCTCGATCTACCGCAGTGGCACAGCAAAATGGCCGAGACTGGGGCGCTCGGGCAGCGCGTGTTGGCATTGGCGATGAAGGCCGTCGAGAGCGGCCAGCGCGAATTGAACTTTGATGACATGCAAGGTGACTACACCCTACTTGGTATGGTCGGCATCACTGATCCACCGCGCGAAGAAGCTATCGCTGCCGTGCGTGAGTGCCAGGCAGCAGGTATTCGCGTCAAGATGATCACCGGCGACCATGCCGAGACAGCACGCGCCATTGCGGCACAGATCGGACTTGGCAACGGTCATGTGCTGACCGGCATCGAACTCGATGCATTAGATGAGGCAGCGCTGCGTCAAGCTGTGCAGGATGTAGATGTGTTTGCACGCGCCAGCCCTGAGCACAAGCTGCGACTGGTTGAAGCATTGCAGGCCAATGGCGAGATTGTCGCCATGACTGGAGATGGCGTGAACGATGCGCCTGCGCTGAAGCGTGCCGACATCGGTGTGGCAATGGGCATGAAAGGTACGGAGGTTGCCAAGGAGGCGGCCGAGATGGTGCTGGCCGATGATAATTTCGCCACCATCGCGCACGCGGTGGAAGAGGGGCGCACCGTTTATGACAACATCAAAAAAGCCATCGTATTTATCATGCCGACCAATGGAGGTGAGGCGGGCATTGTGCTGATCGCGATCCTGCTTGGCATGGCGTTGCCGATCACACCGGTACAAATCTTGTGGGTGAACATGGTGACGGCGGTGACGCTGGCGTTAGCGCTGTCTTTTGAAAAAGCAGAAGTAGGAGTGATGCGTCGCCCACCGCGTCCAGCGGCTGAACCTATCCTGTCTGGTTTCATGATTTGGCGCATCAGCTTTGTCTCCGTGCTACTTACGGTAGGAACGATTACCTTGTTTCTGTGGGAGCTCGGGCGCGGTGTGAGCATTGAAGAAAGTCGCACCGTCGCGGTGAATGCCTTGGTGGTTGGTGAGATGGCATACCTGTTCAATTGCCGTTATCTGCTCTCTCCAGTGCGCACTTGGCAAGACTTCACGGGTAATGCTTACGTGCTACTCACGATTGGCATTTTGGTGGTGATACAAATGATTTTTACTTACCTACCGTTTATGCAGATGATGTTCGGGGTGGTTGCAATCGACACATCGGCGTGGCTAAGAATTGTTGGTTTTGGTGTGTTGCTGTTCGTGGCAGTCGAGGCAGAGAAGATGTTTATTCGAAGAGCTAGCGAGGCGCCTAAACTCATTTGAAATTCGAATGAAATTTAAACTCATATTATTCATTAGGCACTAAGCTCATTGTAGATACTCTGTTTGGGGCAAATTTTTCTCTGTGATTTTTTGCATTTTTTGCTCCACACTGGGACAGTATAAACTTGGATTGTGCCAGCACCCTTTCGCATCCGCACATTTTCCAGTAGAGTGGAATCCTGTTGATAACAAAAAGAGCAATGAAAATGAACACTAAAGGGCAACAACTACAAGACCCGTTTTTAAATGCATTGCGTAAAGAGCATGTGCAGGTCGCGATTTATTTAGTCAACGGCATCAAGCTGCAAGGTCAGGTAGAGTCTTTCGATCAGTACGTCGTATTGCTAAAAAATACGGTCACCCAGATGGTTTATAAACATGCCATTTCTACCATCGTTCCTGCACGTGCGGTAACAATCCCATACGAAGCTGAGTAATGTCTCAATCAACCACTGCCCCTAATACGGCAGTATTGGTCAGCCTCGATTTTGGGGCGCCTGACTACGCAGAAAGCCTAGAAGAATTACGTTTGCTCGCTGAAAGTGCCGGCGTGAATACGCTTGCATTGGTGGAAGGAAAACGACAGCGCCCTGATGCCTCAACCTTTGCGGGGAGTGGCAAGGTGGACGAAATTGCGGCAATTGTGGAAGAGTTAGAAGTGCCATTGGTTATTTTCAACCACGATCTTTCTCCGGCACAGATGCGCAATCTCACTGCTAAGCTACAAGCGCGGGTGATCGATCGCACGATGTTGATTCTCGATATTTTTGCGTTACGGGCGCAAAGTCACGAAGGCAAGGTGCAAGTTGAACTTGCGCAACTGAAATATCTTTCAACGCGCCTCGTTGGTATGAATACTGACATGGGGCAACAGAAATATGCTGTGGGTGCACGTGGCCCTGGCGAAACGCAGTTAGAGTTGGATAGACGTAAGTTAGATCGCCGCGTCCATTTGCTTAATGAGCGCCTGAAGCAACTCAAACGCCATCGCGAATTACAGCGTAAAGCGCGCAATCGCTCTGAGGTGCTTTCTGTCTCGATTGTTGGTTACACTAATGCCGGT
>JAUYFR010000112.1 GCA_030690855.1 Gallionellaceae bacterium | reverse complement strand
ATTGGTGCTGCACGAGTAGGTTATCTAAATGGCCAGTATTTGTTGAATCCAACTGCGGATGAATTGAAAACATCGCAAATGGATTTGGTGGTGGCGGGTACTGTTCAGGCAGTACAAATGGTTGAGTCTGAGGCGCAAGAGCTTTCCGAAGAAATTATGTTGGGCGCGGTAGTGTTTGGTCATGAGCAAATGCAAGTTGTCATTAGTGCTATTAACGAAATGGCAGATGCGGTAGGTAAAGATGCTTGGGATTGGGAGCCTGCGGCTAAAGATGCGGCGCTGATTTCTAAAATGGCAGAATTGGCCGAGAAATATCTGCAGGCTGCTTATGCTGTTCGCCAAAAGCAAGCTCGTACCGAGCAGGTTGATAGTATTCGTGGTCGCGTGTTTGAAGAAATCGTGACCTCGTTTCCTGAAGCCTCTAAGAATCTTGTTGCGGAACTGTTTGGAGCACTGGAGGCAAAAATTGTTCGTGGTCAAATTTTGAGTGGCGAGCCTCGTATTGATGGCCGCGATACACGTACAGTGCGCCCAATCACAATTCGAACTGGCGTGTTGTCACGCACTCACGGTTCTGCTTTGTTCACACGTGGTGAAACTCAGGCATTAGTTGTGGCGACATTGGGAAGTATGCGCGATTCACAAAAGATCGATGCGCTTCAGGGGGAGTTTTCTGATCGTTTCATGTTGCATTATAACTTTCCTCCGTATGCGACTGGCGAAACTGGCCGCGTGGGTACTCCTAAACGTCGTGAAATTGGTCATGGTCGTTTGGCAAAGCGTGCGCTTGTTGCTGCCTTGCCTACTGAAGAAGAATGCGGTTACGCGATGCGTGTGGTTTCAGAAATAACTGAATCGAATGGCTCTAGCTCGATGGCTTCTGTTTGCGGTGGCTGCTTAGCGCTAATGGATGCAGGCGTTGCGATGAAAGCACATGTGGCTGGCATTGCGATGGGCTTGATTAAAGACGGTAACCGTTTTGCAGTGCTGACTGACATCTTGGGCGACGAAGATCATCTGGGTGATATGGATTTTAAAGTAGCAGGTTCCGATAAAGGCATTACTGCTTTGCAGATGGACATCAAGATTAACGGCATTACCAAAGAGATCATGCAAGTAGCTTTGAGCCAAGCTCGTGAAGGCCGTATGCATATTCTGGGCATCATGAAGCAAGCGATGCCAACCGTGCGCCCTGAGGTGTCTGAACATGCACCGCGCATGATCAAGATGAAGATCAACTCAGAGAAAATTCGTGACGTGATTGGTAAGGGCGGCGCGGTAATTCGTGCACTGACTGAAGAAACGGGTACTACGATTGACATTGATGATGATGGCAACATCACCATCTCTTGTGTAAACGGCGAAGCTGGTTTGCTTGCAAAGAAGCGTATTGAAGATATTGTTGCTGAAGTAGAAGTTGGTAAAACTTACGAAGGCCCAGTCATCAAGTTGCTAGACTTTGGCGCGATTGTAAACATCTTACCGGGCAAAGACGGCCTTCTTCATATTTCACAAATCTCTAATGAGCGCATTGCAAACGTTTCAGACCATCTAAAAGAAGGGCAGATCGTTAAAGTTAAAGTGCTTGAAGCGGATGAGAAAGGGCGTATGCGCCTAAGTATGAAGGCACTATTGCCTCAAATAGAAGCTGTTATAGCGGCTACTGAATAAGAGTTGCTTGTAAAATAAAAAGCCCCGCCAAGTTGAAACGGCGGGGTTTTTTGCGCCTAAAATAATTTAGGCTTTCGTGTTTAGGATTGTGCCTATCGGTTGTCCACTGGTGTTCAAGGTGGCGACTGAGCGCTCAGGTGGAGAGGCCTTGGATTTCTCATCAATCGAAACCTCTTTTACTTTTTCTGAGTTCCGTTGAGTTTGAGCCGATGGCTGGACGGAGGGGGAATTGTAACTGCCAGGTGAAACAGAATTGATAGCCATGATACTTGCTCCTTTATTTTATCTAATTGTATTTATTGAGATAAATTAAATGTCAACTTGCTGAACACACTCCGATTCTGCGCTTACTTTATTTCAATTACAAATAATTTTTTGTGAGAAAATCCAAAATTGGCAATTAATAATCACTTTGCGTTGAAGTCACAGCTCTTGGCTTAATTCGCAAAAAACTAATTATGCCTATGCAATCTTTGAATATCGTGACTCACCTACCGTTTGACTATACATCCTATTTGGCTAGCCTGCCGTTGCTACCTGGGGTGTACCGTATGTTTGATGCGGCAGGGGTGTTATTGTATGTTGGTAAAGCGGGGCAGTTGAAAAAAAGAGTGAGCTCGTATTTTCAAAAAGCTAATATTTCCCCTCGAATACAGTTGATGGTTTCGCATATCGCGAGAATCGAGATTACGGTAACTAGCACAGAAGCCGAAGCTTTGTTGTTGGAAAATAATCTGATTAAGTCGCTAAAGCCGCGCTACAACATTCTTTTTCGAGATGACAAATCCTATCCCTATATTGTATTTACCGGAGATAAGTTTCCGCGTTTAGCTTATTTTCGTGGTTCAACACAAAAGCAGCATCAATATTTTGGCCCTTATCCTAATTCATTTGCCGCGAAAGAGGCGATCTCGTTGCTGCAAAAAATATTTCAGTTAAGAATCTGCGAAGAGTCTGTATTTAATAATAGAGCCCGCCCCTGCTTGTTGCATCAAATCAAGCGTTGCAAAGCACCATGCATGCCATTAATCAGTGAGTTGGATTATGCGACAGATGTGCAAAATGCGACTTACTTGCTGCAAGGAAAGTTTAGTCAAGTTGAAAGCAACTTAAGGGCCGCTATGGAATTGGCGGCTGAAGAGATGCGTTATGAGCAGGCTGCGGTTTTGCGCGACCAATTGCAATCGTTGAGTGGCGTGCAACAAAAACAATATATGGAGAGCGGAAAAGCAACTAATGCAGACATCGTTGTGGTTGCTGAGCATGAAGGGGAAATGTGTGTGACGCTTGCGATGGTGAGGGGCGGGCGTCATTTGGGAGACAAACACTTTTTTCCGCAGAATGCAGAAGGGGAGTCCTCATCTCAAGTGCTGAATGCATTTTTAGCACAGCAGTATTTAAATTGCGAAATTCCATCGTTAATATTAGTTAATCTCGACGTAATCGAAGATGAGTTGCAACATGTGCTGTCCGATCAAGCTGGACACAAAATTCAAATTCGCCATGCCGTTTCAGGAGAGCGGCGAAAGTGGGTGGACATGGCGCTCAGCAATGCACTGTTGGCTTTAAATCAGCGATCGGGGCAGCAGGTGGGTCAAATGGCTCGTGTGGAAGAGTTACGCACTGTTTTGTCGCTATCTGAACTTAAGCGCATTGAATGCTTTGATATTAGCCACACCATGGGGGAAGCAACGATTGCATCGTGTGTGGTTTATGACGATTTTTCCATGCGTAATGCAGAGTATCGTCGATACAATATTACAGGAATTACGGGGGGAGATGATTATGCCGCGATGCATCAAGCATTACTCCGTCGCTATCAAAAACTGCAACAAGGGGAAGGCAAACAGCCCGACTTGATCTTAATTGATGGGGGAATAGGGCAGTTGAACATGGCGGTAGAGGTGATGGTTGAGCTGGGTTTGGATATACCATTGGTCGGCGTTGCTAAAGGTGTAGAACGCAAAGCGGGAATGGAGCAATTGATTCGCCCCATGATAGAAAAGCCGTTACAATTGAGCGCAGATAGTCTTGCTTTACATCTAATCCAACAGGTTCGTGATGAAGCACATCGTTTTGCCATTGCAGGCCATCGTGCGAAGCGTGGCAAAATTAGAATGGCCTCGCAACTAGAGGAAATAACGGGAGTTGGCGAGAAGCGAAGGCGAAACTTGTTGGCCCGATTCGGTGGATTAAAAGGTGTTCAGCAAGCAAGTATCGAAGAGCTTGTACAAGTAGATGGTATTAGCCCAGTACTCGCAAAAATAATTTATCAGCAGTTCCACTAACCGTGACTTATAACATACCTAATCTCTTAACCTGGTTCAGAATTCTGATGATTCCAGTATTCATCTGGATTTTCTATTTATCTGATGAAACGCTCAGTTTTCACAACAAGCATTTATTTGCCACAATACTTTTTGCGGCAGCAGCGATTACCGATTGGCTTGATGGG
>JAUYFR010000102.1 GCA_030690855.1 Gallionellaceae bacterium | reverse complement strand
AGATAAGCAGGGCTTGCTTTACAACTTGTTGGCAACGACCACTAACGGCATGTTGTTTGGTACGGTTTCACAAACTTTCGGTTTATTAAACTGCCCTAAGGACACATCAATCACTGGCAAGATCGCTAGCTTTATCGACTTTAACAAGCCACAGCTGGCTGTTGAAGTTGCGCAAGGCAAGGGCGACCATTTAGCAGCACTGGTTGAGATGTACGGCGTGAAAGAATCCAATCGTCAGGCTGCGATCACGGCTTTGAAATCAAATCAAGTGGCGATTTTTAGTCAGTCATCTACTGCGGCTATTCAAGCTGAAATGAATACAACGCTGCAAGCATTCGCTTCTTAATTCTAGTTAATGCTCAACAAAAAACCGAGGCTCAACCTCGGTTTTTTGTTGAGCTGGATCGTGATGAAACTTCAATTGATTTTTCTTTCTTTGTTGTTGGTAATAACAACTACCCTATCGGCTTTTGCTGAAAACTATTCCCCGCAGCAAAATGCTGACGTTGAAAAAATGCTTGTGCTAGCGAAGCAAGCTCAACTTGTGCAGCAGCCTGAGTGGCGCAAGATCAATCTGTATCACTCGACGCTTGCTGGGCTAACTAGCCGTGTTGATGATCCCACTTATTTTTTAGCACTGAATGGTAGGCATGATCCGCAAGCCGAGTTGGAAGCCACCATTCGCGGCGCATTTGATTATTCGATGGCGAAAACATCACGCCAGCCGAACGTGTGCCGCTGGGTCGCGCGCTATCAGTTTTTGAGCCGCAGTATGAAGGCGCTTGGTTTCGATTATGCGCCGCAAGCGTGTGAGGGTTTTGAGCGCTGGAAGTCTGGCATCGCCACCCATCGCGCCACGCTAATTTTTGCTTCAGTTTATTTGAACAGTCCTGCCTCGATGTATGGCCATGCTTTCATTCGTTTCGATAGTGATCGTGTGGGTGAATACAATCGTTTGAATGACTCAACGGTGGGCTATTCAGTGCAGGGGCAAGATGGCGCTGGCGCAATGTTTTTAGTGCGCAGTTTATTTGGCGGTTATCCGGGTTCGTTTGTGTTTGTACCTTACTACATGAAGATGCGCGAATACTCCGATCTGGAAAATCGTGATCTATGGGAATATCAAACCAACTTGAGTGGTGCCGAAATTGATCGCATGCTTGCTTTCGTGTGGGAGCAAAGTTTCACCTACATGGATTATTATTTTTTCGACGATAACTGTGCGTTGATGTTGCTCGCCTCATTCGAGGCGGCTCGGCCTAGCTTGGATCTCATTGCACAAGCCAAGCCTTGGTATATTCCACTCGACATGGTGAAGCTAGTGCAAGCGCAGCCGGGCTTGGTGGAGCATGTGCACTATCGTCCTTCGCAATACAACACCTTAGTGCGTAATTACCAGCGAGCTTCTGAAGCCGAAAAAAAACAGGCGTTGAATTTAGTTGAAGATGAAAGTGGCTTGGCTTCTTTAGCTGCGCTCAGTGCAAGCGAGCAAGCGAAAATTCTGGATTTAAGTTTGGGCATCACCGAATATAAGCGCAATCAAAAACACTCTGAAATTGAAGCGGCTACGATTACGGCGCGCCAACTTAAGCTAGCAGGAGTGCGCAGTAAAGTCCAAGCAGAGTCGCAGTACAAAGATCAGGAGCTACCAACAGAGGGGCCAGATGAGGGACATGATTCTGTCCGCATCGGTATGGCAACAGGACAAGTGGGGGCCGCAACCTATACGCAATTGAATATGCGTGGTGGCTATCACGATAGTCTCGATCCGCAGAGTGGTTTCACGCAGGGCGCTAGTTCAAAAATGGGTGATTTGTATTTGCGTAGCAGTGGCAATCAGTTGCGGTTTGAGCGTTTAGATATTTTCGACGTGTTTGTGCCATCGGTACAGACCGAATGGGTTAAGCCACAAACGATCAAGTTGAATGTGTCGGTTCGTCGTGAAGTGCTGAAAGATAATGCGCAGGCACCTACGGCATTGCGTATTCAAACCGCCGCTGGAAAAAGTTACAGCATGGGAGAGGCCACACGAGGGTTTATGCTAGCGGATAGTGTGAGCAATTTTTACGATGCTTTCTCGCTCGCGGTTGGTCCAACGTTTGGGGTGACTCATGCGTTTAATTCAAAGATACGTGCTGAGTTGATTAGCAATAACTATTGGCATGCGACGGGTGATGCGAAAGAAAGTTGGCTACATCAAGTGTCGGCAGGAGTGGCATGGGATGTGTTTAATAGCCAGAATAATCTTCGCCTGAATTTGCTTCGTCAAACTTCAAGCAATATCTTAGATGCTTCGCGTACTTTCACCGATATTCAGCTCGCTTATTTTCATTACTTTTAGAGGTGTCCTAAATAGGCAATAATCGCGCTTAACTGAAATTATTAAAACTCAATATAATCAATAGGTAACGAGTGAGCTTGCCTGCTAGCATAAATAGCGCTGCGTGCCAGGGATTGATACGCAGCCAACCTGCCGCGATGCACAGCGCATCTCCAATTAGCGGCGCCCAAGCCAAAAGTAATGCAGGCGCGCCATATTTTCGAACATGTTCGATATATTTGAGTTGTTGAGTTTGAGGGAGTAGCCATCCCATGCCGAATGAAATCATGCCGCCTAAGGTGTTGCCAATAGTGGCAATGAGTAGCGCAGGCCAAAGTAATTCAGGATGTAATTTTAAAACGCCAATCAACACCAATTCCGAGCCGCCAGGTAAAAGCGTCGCACCGAGTAAGCTGGAAAGGAAAAGACCCCAGAGGCTAAGGTCGGCGGTGAAGAAATTAGTAATGACATCCATTTAGTGATCAGACTACTACACAAGTTCCCTCGCCCGCTTGCGGGAGAGGGTTAGGGAGAGGGAGAGGGAGTGTTGTCGGAGAGTAAATATGTGCGCATCAAACCCTCTCCCCCTGCCCCTCTCCCACAAGTGGGCGAGGGGAGTGCAACCATTAGTGTTTTTTCTTCGGCGGTAGCAAATCGGTAATCGTACCCTCCGCCATCTCTGCCGCGAAACATAATGTTTCAGACAAAGTTGGATGTGGGTGAATAGTCAGGCCGATGTCTTCCATGTCCGCGCCCATCTCCAATGCCAGCACGCCTTCCGCGATCAACTCGCCGGC
>JAUYFR010000101.1 GCA_030690855.1 Gallionellaceae bacterium | reverse complement strand
TGCATTCTACTTTTGTAGTCACCCATGTCAAATCCACCGCCGAGTTTGGTGGCGAGAAATTCGTGAGTAATATTGAGCGCAGCCATGACTGCAATTTTTTCGATTGAAACAACTTTTCCGGCGTCGCTGATCTCGCGCATTTTTTTATCGAGATAGGCCACCGCTTGGAGGAGTTCCGGCTTTTCGTCGTCCGAGCAGGCAACGCGAAAATCGCGGTCTAAAATTTTTACATCGAGTGCGTTTACTTTTTTACCGCTCATGATTTTTCATCAGGAAGTTTGGCCAGAATGTTTTCTAGGCGGGATTTTGCGTTGTTGATTTTGTCATCACTTTGACGCGCGCGACTGAGCGCTTCGGCCAAATCTTGACGCAGTTGATGGTTTTCCTCGCGCATGCGCTTGGTGAGCTGCACTAATTGCGCGAGTTTGTTTTCGAGTATGTTGAGTTCACCTTGCATGGCGCGCACTATAGTTTAAAAAATCCTTGGCGGTCAAATGCTAACGCGGGGTTGTGGAAGTAAATAATACGGGAGCTATTCTGCTAGAATGCGCGCCGCTTTAAGGTGCTGCATGATTTGCGTCATGCAGTTAAACGGGAAACAGGTGAAGTGCCTGTGCTGCCCCCGCAACGGTAAGCGAGTGTGGATTGCCAATAAGCCACTGTGAGCAATCATGGGAAGGCGGCAAATCAAGACTTGCGAGCCCGGATACCGGCCTGAAAGCATTAGGTTCAGAGATGCTGCGGGTGGCGCATCTAGGTTGTTTATCAATTGTTTTGCCTAATTGGTTCTCAGCTTTCACTCGTCTCATTTCTGATTTTGCCATGCTCCAACGGGGACGCTTGGGGCTTAATTCAGGAAACTCAAATGAAACAAATAGTTATTTTTACAGCGCTGCTGTGTGCAGTGACGTCTTTTGCTAATGCAGAAACGATCGAAAAATTGGATGAGGTAGTGGTGACGGCGACGCGGATGCCGCAATCTTTAGGTAAGACGATTGCCCATAGCACCGTCTTAAATGAAAAGGAGATACGTGATTCTGGTGCGCCTGATGTTGCAACGCTATTGCGCGCTGTGTCGGGAATTGAAATTGCGCAGAGTGGCGGCCTAGGATTGCTGTCTAGTACGTTTATGCGTGGTAGTAATTCGAATCAAGTGCTGGTGTTGATTGATGGTGTGCGCCTTAATTCCGCCACGTCGGGCGCAACAGCGCTTGAACACATCATGCTGGAAAGTATTGAGCGTATTGAAGTGGTGCGCGGCAACGTGAGTAGTTTGTATGGATCGGAAGCGATTGGCGGAGTGATTCAGTTATTCACTAAGAAAGGGCAGGGCAAGCCTTCTTTCACCGCTAGCGGGGGCGCCGGTACTTACGGTACTCAGCGCATGGCGGCGGGGTTCGCAGGGGAGGTCGATCAGACGTCGTTTAGCCTGAATATTGGCAAGGTCAAGACGGATGGTGTGTCGGCGATGAATACAAAGTTGGCCCCGAGCGCAAATCCGAATAGTAATGGTTACGACAACAACACTTTTAATTCACAAATTAAATATGCGTTTAATATAGATCACGCGGTGATCGCATCATTGTTTGCGACGCGTGGTGATGCGTCTTTTGATAGCGCTTATGGTGCATCAACTGACCTGAATAATACGCGAGTAAATTTGGATAAGCGGTCGTTGGTGTTCGAAGATAAATTCAGTGAGGGGTGGCGTAGCACGGTGCGTTTCGCGCAAGGTGTTGACGAAAGTATTAGCTATGCCAATAGTGTTTTGTCTTCGCGTTTTCAAACACAGAACAATCAAGTGGCTTGGCAAAATAATCTGAGTTGGTCGGAGACGCAGCGTCTGAATATGGGCGTTGAGTATTTGGGGCAGGTCGTTGCTTCAGACACTCTTTTCACGAAAACCACGCGTAATGTGAATAGCGCGCTAGCGGGCTATGTGGGCGATTATGGTGCGCAGCAAGTTCAGCTTAATTTTCGGCAGGATAATTATTCTGATTTTGGTTCGGCCAATACCGGTTTGCTCGGTTATGGCATTGAGTTTACAGAGCGCTGGCGCGCGACAGCAAGTGTGAGCAATGCTTTTAAAGCGCCGACCTTTAATGATTTGTTTTACCCTGGGTATGCCAATCCTAATTTGAAGCCGGAGCGTTCGCAAAACCAAGAGCTTGGGATTCATTATTCGGATAATCGCCATAGTGTGGATGTTATTTATTTCGATAATCGTATCCGCGATTTGATTACGCTGGATTCGCTGACTTACATTCCATACAACATGAACCAGGCGCAAATTACCGGCGAAGAGTTGAGCTATATCGGCGACTTTGGCAATAAGCAGGTGAAAGCCACCGCGACCTTTCAAAATCCACGCAACACCACGACAGGTTTATTGTTGTCTCGTCGGGCGAGAGAGTTTGCCAGCATTGCGGCGACCCATGATTTTGGCGATTGGAGCATGGGGGCGGGAGTGCGTTACAGTGGCGAACGCTTGGATGGGACGCATACTTTGCCAAGCTACCACTTGGTTAATTTGACC
>JAUYFR010000091.1 GCA_030690855.1 Gallionellaceae bacterium | reverse complement strand
CATGTCGACGATGTTATCGCTCTTGGACACGCCGATGCGCCTGGCGAATTCGCGGATGCCTTCCGGCGTGTAGCCGCGCCGCCTCATGCCGCTGATGGTGGGCATGCGCGGATCGTCCCAGCCGCTCACATGTTTCTCGTTCACCAGTTGCAGCAGCTTGCGTTAGCTGGTGATGGTGTATTGCAGCTCCAAGCGAGAAAATTCATACTGGCGCGGATGGCAAGGGGTGGTGATGTTGTCCAGCACCCAATCGTACAGCGGACGATGATCTTCAAATTCCAGCGTGCAGATAGAGTGGGTGATGCCTTCCAGCGCGTCGGAGATGCAGTGGGTGTAGTCGTACATCGGGTAGATGCACCACTTGTCGCCAGTGCGGATGTGGTGCGCGCGACGGATGCGGTAGATGGCAGGGTCGCGCATATTCATGTTGGGCGAGGCCATGTCGATCTTGGCGCGCAACACCATCGCGCCATCGGCAAACTCACCGTTTCTCATACGCGAAAATAAATCGAGATTTTCTGCCGCACTACGATCTCGATTCGGACTATTTTTTCCGGGTTGAGTCAGCGTGCCGCGATACTCGCGCATTTGCTCCGGCGTAAGGTCGTCCACATAGGCCAAACCCTTGTTGATGAGTTCCACCGCATAATCGTACAAAGCATCAAAATAATCTGAAGCCCAACGCACCTCGCCATTCCACTGAAAACCGAGCCAGCGCACGTCATCTTGAATAGATTGCGCGTATTCATTGCTCTCTTTTTCAGGATTAGTATCGTCGAAGCGAAGATTGCATAACCCTTTGTAATCATTGGATAATCCGAAATTCAAACAGATCGATTTAGCATGTCCTACATGCAAATAACCGTTCGGCTCGGGCGGGAAGCGGGTAACGATGCTGCTGTGCTTACCGGAGGCAAGATCGTCGTCAATAATGCTACGGATAAAGTTGGAAACAGATGCCGCAGTTGGAATAGCGCTACTCATGGGAGGTGACATCTCTACGCAAAATGATGGCGGATTTTACCCGAAAACCTCTGCCCGAAAACCACAGTTAGCGGGGGAGCAAGCCGTATCAGCTCGCCGCATAGTTGTGCGTGCATTACTTGTGAAAGAGCGTGTCTTATTTGGTAGAATCCGCAACCTTCTAATGGGGCATCCCATTAAATTTTACTAATGCAACTTTCTAGAAAAAAACTTTCGATGAATAAGACACAACAATTTAGCCTAAACGCCGCGCTTTCCGCTTTACTGCTGTGCCTCAGCTTGGCCGCCTCTGCTGATGAAGTGCAAGATGCAAGTAAGTTATTTAAGCAAGGACAGCAATCACAAGCACTCGCAAAAGTAGACGCCTATCTAGCCGGCAAACCTAAAGACCCACAAGCGCGCTTTTTGAAAGGTCTGATTCTTACCGAACAAGCCAAAACAAATGAAGCAATTAAAGTTTTTACCGCACTCACCGACGACTATCCAGAACTGCCTGAGCCCTACAACAATCTAGCCGTGCTGTATGCAGGTCAGGGTCAATACGAAAAGGCCAAAGTTGCATTAGAGATGGCGATTCGCACCCATCCCAGCTATGCCACTGCGCATGAAAATCTCGGCGACATTTACGCCAAGATGGCGAGCGAAGCTTACGACCGCGCCTTGCAATTTGATAAAACCAACACCAGCACACAAACAAAACTAGAAATGATTAAAGATTTGTTTGGTGGCAATACCGGCAAGACCACGGTTGCCTCTCGCAACGTAGCCACCGGTGTGGTGAGCGCGCCAAAGCCAAGCACTGTCGTGGCAAATGCTCCTTCAACAGTAGTCACCCCTGCCGCAACACCAGCTAAACCTGTCACTGTTGCAGTGGTGGCTGCACCAGTCGCAAAACCTGCTGTCGCTGAAAAACCTTCTGCCACCCCAAGTGAAGACGTGTTGAAAACTCTGCATGAATGGGCTGCAGCATGGTCTGCTAAAAACAGCAAAAAATATTTATCGTTTTACGCTAAAGAATTTAAAACACCGGATGGTGAAAGCCGTAGCACTTGGGAGGCACAACGTCAGGAGCGTATCGCCAAGCCCAAAACCATTCGCGTAGAAATTAAAGAGGCTAAAGCGAAAGTATCCGACGACACTCACGTCGTTGTGAATTTCAAACAGTTTTACCACGCCAGTCACTTGCATACTTCCGCGACCAAAACGATGATCTTCGTCAAGCGCGGCGGCAGTTGGTTAATCACCGAAGAACGCGCAGCCGGTAAATAATTAATGCTTAATGCAACAATTACCCTAATGCTGATTGGCGTTTTAACCGCCCCTGTTAAAGCGGGCGAGCTTGATTCCCGTAGCACCGAAGCCTTGCTGGCCAAAAGCTTAAACGCAATTAGCAATAATCGCCTTGATCTTGCGCTCAGTGAAGTGAATTCTTTACTCAAGGCCAACCCTAATTTCAAATTGGCGCAACTGGTGCGGGGCGATTTGCTGATGGCGCGTTCGCAAGGTCTCACTGATTTTGGTAGCGCCTCCAATTCACCACCTGAACGAGTGAATGATTTACGGGATGAAGCGCGTGCCAGACTGCATCGTACGCAGCAACAAAAACCAGTCAGCATGACGCCGAAATATTTGTGGCAAATGGATTCGCAGCAGCGTTACGCCATCGTGGTGGACACAAGCAAATCAACTTTGTATCTGTATGAAAACGTCGACGGCGAACCTCAATATGTCGCCGACTATTACATCAGCGTTGGCAAAAAAGGTACCGATAAGGTATCTGAAGGAGATCAACGTACACCGCTCGGCGTGTACTTCATCAACTCAAAGCTAAACAAAGAACAGCTGACTGATTTCTATGGCCCGGGCGCCTTTCCGTTGAGCTATCCGAACGAGTGGGACAAGCGGCAAGGTCGCGATGGTCACGGCATTTGGTTGCACGGCACACCGAGCGATACTTACAGCCGTCCACCACGCGCTAGCAATGGTTGCGTGGTGCTCAATAACAATGACTTTCTACAAATCGGTAAGCACGTCACGGTCGGCCACACGCCCGTCATCATCACAGGTCAAATGGACTGGAGCGATGACAACGACCGTAACGACCGCAAAGAACTCATGAGTACCATTGAGAAGTGGCGCAAAGATTGGGCCAGTCTCAACACAGATGCCTACCTTGCACACTACGCGCAAGACTTTGCCACCAGCGACACCAAGCGCGCGGCGTTTGCACAACAAAAGCGTTTGGTTAACTCGGGCAAGTCATGGGTCAAAGTTGAGCTATCGAATGTGAGTGTTTTTACTTACCCTAACCAGCCCAATTTAGTGGTGGTTAATTTTGAGCAAGACTACAGTAGCAACAATCTTTCTAACCACATGAACAAACGCCAGTATTGGATGAAGCGCGACAATAAATGGCAAATCGTTTACGAAGGATCCGCATAATGAAAATTATATTTAAATCTATCTTCGCTTTACTGCTCGTCGGCCTGTGCGCTCTGCCGGCGCACGCAGCCACAAAACCCGCACAAAAAGGAAAAGTAAATATGGTCAAGCTTCACACTAATCACGGCGTCATCACCATCAAACTAGATGCTGAAAAAGCACCGAACACAGTCAAGAATTTTCTCGACTATGTAAACAGCGGCTTTTATGACGGCCTCGTTTTCCATCGTGTGATTGACGGCTTCATGATTCAGGGCGGCGGCTTCGAACCAGGCATGAAACAAAAAGCAGTGAATGCTTCAATCGAAAACGAAGCTGACAATGGCTTGAGCAACGAGAATTACACCGTTGCAATGGCACGCACTAGCGACCCTCATTCTGCGACTGCGCAATTTTTTATCAACGTAAAGAACAATAGCTTCCTCAACCACACTGGCAAAAATAGTCAAGGCTGGGGTTATTGCGTATTCGGTAAAGTGGTTGAAGGCACCGAAGTCGTGGACGCAATCAAGAAGGTTAAAACTGGCAATAAAAACGGCTTCACCGATGTACCTACTGAAGACGTGATTATCACTAAAGCAGAAGCCGTTCAATAAGGATTGAGGTATTAGGAGTGAGGAGTGAGGATTGAGGAAAAACGGCGGCACTGCTTTCACTCAATCCTAAATTCTCGATCCTAAATCCTGCAATGCTTTATTCACTCTTCATCTCTGATTTACATCTGTGCGAACACAGCCCGACGACTACGCGGCTGTTTCACCACTTTATGCAGCACAGCGCGCCTCATGCAGAGGCGCTCTACATTTTGGGTGACCTGTTTGAGTACTGGGCTGGCGATGACGATTTAAACAGCCCGTTTCATCTTGAAATTACGGGCACACTTCGGGCGCTGACTGCGCAAGGCGTTAAACTTTTTATCATGCACGGCAACCGTGATTTTCTGATGGCAGAAAAACTGGCTACAGCATGTAACGCGACCCTGCTAACCGATCCAACACTACTCAATTTATACGGCAAGCAAACACTACTCACTCATGGCGATGCGCTTTGCACTGATGACCTCGACTATCAAATGTTTCGTCAACAAGTGCGCGCCACAACATGGCAGCAACAATTTCTAGCGCAGCCCTTAGCGCAGCGTAAAGCACAAATCGAACAAGTTCGTCAGCACAGCACTGCGGGGAAGAAGTTAAAAGCGGAAAGCATCATGGACGTCAATCAAAATTCGGTGCATGAGCTATTACGCGAACACGACTACCCACAAATTATTCACGGCCACACTCATCGCCCCGCTCATCACCTACATCATGTGGATGAACGCACCTGTGACCGCTGGGTGCTGGGTGACTGGGATACACACGCAAACGCTTTGCGCTGCGATGCCACCGGAATTAGCTGGGAAAAAATTCCAGCCTAATCAATTTGTAGCGCCGCACAACGCTTCGCACGGCACACCATCTCCATTTGCATCTAATGATTTTTCTTCGCAGCGCGTAAGGTAAAAGTGTGCCTCATCGCACGATGTCATCTCTGAGCAATGCGTTTTGTGGCCGCAGGTAGCGTCATACACCAAAGCATTGGCAGGATGTTTTTTATACTTTTCGAATTTGTGTTGCGGCTTGTGCTTAAAAGGGGAATGTTGCTTGCGATATTGCCAAGGCGCTTGGGGCGAACGCTGTTGCCACAAACCGCGCCGTGCTTGCTGCGCATTGTGCTGTAACGCAACGTACACTTTATTGTTGTGATAGCCAGAATATTCCCACGCCATGCCGCGCTTAACTTGCTCTTCGTTCACGCTATGTCCGTTTAATGAAATGTCCCCAAGCAGACGGCCATATTGATCACGCGCAACCACGTTGATGTTTACTTGACGTTTTAACACCATATCTGCCAATGATTGCTTTGACTGTAAACCATACGGCTGCGTTTTTTCTGGCGCATCGATATGAAGCAAACGTACTTTCTCAGGCTTGCGGCCTATACGAATAATCAACACCGTATCACCATCCATCACCGCGATGACTTTTGCATTAAAGCTATTAGCCGAAGCTACTTCGCACCACATTAATGAAAAAAACAAAATCCATAAGAGACGCATCACAAAATAAAACTTTTAATCACAGCCATTGTGAGCAGTGCATAACCCGCCGCGAGAATGTCATCAAACATCACCCCTAGTCCACCATGCCAAGTTTTATCGAAATGTCGAATAGGCTCTGGCTTCCAAATATCAAACAAGCGAAATAAACAAAAGGCGAG
>JAUYFR010000083.1 GCA_030690855.1 Gallionellaceae bacterium | reverse complement strand
AATGATGAATTCGTGCAGGCTACCGTCATCGCTGAACCTACGGTGATGCAGGATGGTGATGTAGTTGTATTTATGAACTTCCGTGCGGATCGTGCGCGTGAGATTACTCGCGCATTGACCGATGAGAAATTTGATGGTTTTGTACGGGCACGTTTCCCCAAGCTCGCCAATTTCACCACACTAAGTAGTTATGGCGAAGAGTTTCACTTACCTACCGCCTATGAACCAACCTCAATCCACAATGGCTTTGGAGAGTATCTCGGCAACCTAGGTCTCAAACAGCTGCGCATTGCTGAAACTGAAAAATATGCTCACGTCACTTATTTTATGAATGGTGGCATTGAACAACCTAACCCGGGCGAAGATCGCATCCTCGTACCCTCGCCGAAAGTGGCGACCTACGATTTGCAACCAGAGATGAGCGCCTTCGAGGTCACCGACAAACTAGAAGCTGCGATCAGAACAAAACAATATCAGGCGATTCTTTGTAACTATGCCAACGGTGATATGGTCGGACACAGTGGCAACATGGTTGCCGCAGTTAAAGCAATTGAAACACTGGACACTTGCGTGGGGCGTATTGTAAATGCGATGTTGGAGTGCGGGGGCGAGGTAATCATTACTGCCGATCACGGTAACGCGGAACAAATGCTGGATCGCACAACACAGCAAGCGCACACCGCGCACACGCTCAATCTTGTTCCATTAATTTACGTTGGTCGTAACGCGAATCTCGCCGATACCGGTGCACTCCAAGATGTGGCTCCCACATTACTTGCCATGATGGGGCTTCCCCAGCCCAAAGAAATGACCGGCAAATCGTTGATCGAAATTTTGTGACCCTACCGATTCAAATCCTGCTCTGCGCATCTCTACTTATTAGCAGTGGGGCGCTGGCCTCAGAGCAAGAACAGCTTGAAAATTTACGTAATCGCATTAATGCGCTGAAACGGGATTTTGAAAAAACTAATGAGTCTAAATCTGAAGCGGCCGATGCATTGCGTGTGTCTGAGCTTTCAATCAGTGACAGCAATCGCAAGCTAAATGATCTTGCCCAACAACAACATGCAGCGAGCAGTTCTTTATCCCAGTTGCAAAAGCAATCTAAACAGTTAGATAAAAATATTCGGGACGAACACACTCTATTAAGTAAGTTGCTTTATCAGCAGTATCTCGGCGGCAAACAAGAGTATCTCAAACTTTTACTTAATAACCACGACCCAAATCAAGTTGCACGCGAGCTTCAATATTACGATTACATCGCCCGTAGCCGCGCTGCCTGGTTAAAAACCATGCGCGACAACCTTAACAAGTTGCACGATGTCACCTTGCTGACCCGTGATAAAACACTTGAAATTGCTGCGCTACAAAATGAAGAGCGCTCCCAGCGCAAAAGTCTTGATGATGAAAAGCGTGCTCGACAACAAACACTAGCTAAGGTTGCGCAGCAGCTTAAGCAACAAAGGCGTGAAATGGGCCGCTTACAAAGAGACGAGAATCGACTCTCAAAACTGGTAGAGAGGCTTGCGAAAATGCTGTCTCGTCCACAAGAAAAAAATACTGCCCGCAATGAAACCCTACCCAGTAGCATCTTTGACGGAAAGCTATTCCAAGATCTAAAAGGCAAACTTGCGCTACCCGTTAAAGGCGACATCACCAACAAATTTGGAAGTACTCGCCCTGATAGCACCGTGCTGTGGAAAGGATTATTTTTACGCGCCAACTCCAGTCAACCCGTTAAAGCAGTAGCCGCAGGCAGAGTTGTATTCGCGGACTGGCTACGCGGCTTTGGCAATTTGCTAATTATCGATCATGGCAAGGGTTACATGAGCTTATACGGATATAACGAATCCATTTTTAAATTAGTTGGCGACACGGTAAAAGGCGGAGAAACGATTAGCTCTGTCGGCAACAGCGGCGGCAATGAAGAATCCGGTTTATACTTTGAGTTACGTCACGAAGGAAATCCTTTAGATCCAATAAAATGGGTCGCACGTTAAAAGAATTATTTTTGAAAGGTTCAGCATGCGCAGTGGTATAGAAAAATTTGGCTTGGTCGCAATCGGTTTGGTAGCTGGAGTGTTTGTCAGTTTGCATTTCTCGGCAAGTGCTGAAAAAGACACCTTAGCCCCCCTGCCGATTGAAGAACTGCGAGCCTTTTCGGAAGTGTTCGGCCGCATTAAAAGCGACTATGTGGAGTCCGTGTCTGATAAAAAACTAATCACAGAAGCAATTAACGGCATGTTAAGCGGCTTAGACCCTCACTCATCTTATTTGGATGCGGAAGGATTTAAAGAGCTGCAAGTCGGAACGCAAGGTGAATTCGGCGGATTAGGCATCGAGGTCGGCATGGAAGATGGCCTGGTCAAAGTAATATCCCCTATCGAAGACACCCCTGCTTATCATGCTGGAATCAAGAGTGGTGATTTGATCATCAAGTTGGATGACACTCTGGTGAAGGGACTAACACTTAACGATGCAGTTAAACGTATGCGTGGCAAACCGGGTAGTAAAATTATTCTAACCATCGTTCGCAAAGGTGAGTCAAAGCCGTTAAACATTGCCGTCACTCGCGCTGTTATTAAAGTTCAAAGTGTTAAGCCTAAGCTTGTCGATTCTAACTACGCTTTTGTGCGGATCACACAATTCCAAGAACACACTGGCGAAAATCTTGCCACAGCCCTTGATACCTTGCTCAAGCGAAGTGATGGAAATCTGAAAGGTATTATTCTCGATTTGCGCAATGACCCTGGTGGTTTGTTAACTGCGGCTGTCGGCGTTTCCGCTGCATTCCTACCGAAAGACTCGCTGGTTGTTTACACAGAGGGCCGTACCGACGATGCTCAAATGCGCCTTACTGCAAATCCTGAAAACTATCTCCGGGGGAACGGCACAACTGACTACCTGAAGAATATACCTGCCACGTTTAAGAGCTTACCAATGGTCGTATTGGTCAATGGCGGCTCTGCATCAGCCTCTGAAATCGTTGCGGGTGCACTGCAGGATCATAAACGTGCTGTCATCATGGGAACTCAGTCATTTGGCAAAGGATCCGTGCAAACTATTCTGCCTCTAGGGAATAACACCGCGATCAAACTTACTACCGCACGTTACTACACACCAAGCGGACGCTCTATTCAAGCAAAGGGAATCGTTCCAGACATTATTGTCGAAGACCCGGCCACGGCGGCTTCTGATGCAGCCTTTCGTTTGCGCGAAGCAGACTTGGATCGTCATTTAAGCAATGATCAAGTGCCAGAAAATAAAGTCATCGATTCCACAGCCGGAAAGCCGCCAATCAAATCAACGCCAAAAGCTAAAGATCCTGACACCACAAAAACAGAGCTATCTGAGTTTGGATCAAAGAATGACTATCAATTAAATCAAGCAATTAACCTACTTAAAGGCATGAGCATTCTTCAAGGAAAATAAGCCATGAACAATCCTTTTGAGCTCCAAAAAAGAAGAAAGCTTTTCTTTAAAGACACCCAACCTGAGCAAGTAGAGCAGGCTTATTTACTGCTTAGCAGCATGGACAATTTAAAGGTTCAGCGTGGTGATGATCCAACAATTCTGATTATTAGTTACAGCATCGAGCATTACTCTCACGAAGGGTTAGAGTGCGCCTTGATTAAAGAAGGTTTTCAGTTCAGAGAGAGTTTTTTTCGTAGGCTTTTCAAAGCAGTCGTTCATTATTGCGAAGATGTCCAACAGCATAATCTCAGCGAACCTGAACACCACACAAAGAAGAATGAAGCGGGTGTTTTTGCCAAGGCCTATGGGCAACACCCAACTCACCACCACGATAACTCAGCTAAAAACATTGGCGAGTATAAGTAGATACCCGCGCTGACTCGCCAGATTGGATAGTAATTCCCATTTCTTAAATGGTTATTGGTTGATGAAGTCGTGGTAAAGGATGATGAAGCGATCATTCATGGAAGCCATGTTGCAATGGCTCATGCCCTTCACCAAATGAAAATGGGCACTTGTAATCAAGTGCCCACATTCATAACAGATTGGTGCCGATTATCGGATTCGAACTGATGACCTACCGCTTACAAG
>JAUYFR010000079.1 GCA_030690855.1 Gallionellaceae bacterium | reverse complement strand
AAGATCCCAACAGTTTGCGCATCATTAGATGAAGCCTTAGCAAACTTGGATAAAGACCGCGAATTCTTGACTCGTGGTGGCGTGTTCTCTAGTGACTTCATTGATGCGTTTATCGAATTGAAGATGGACGAAGTAAACCGTATCCGCATGACAACTCACCCAGTTGAGTTCGACATGTACTACAGCATCTAAGCATTTGCTGTTCAAAAAAACGGAGCCTCTCGGCTCCGTTTTTTTTGCGCGATGCTATACTTTGGACACTTATTTCAGGACACCCTCATGAAGCTGCGTTACTTTTTTTTACTTTGTGTGCTGTGCCAAGCAAGCGTGGTGCAAGCTGAAATTTATAAACGCGTTGATGCGAATGGCCATGTGACTTATTCCAGCGATCCCATCAAAGGCGCAAAAAAACTTCAATTAGCACCGCTCCCCACCATGCCGCCTCCGCCCCGTTCGCGTGAACAAGAAAGTGCCACAGACTTTCCTCGCGTCGATTCCGCTACGCAAAAAGGGCGTGATAACACTAGCCGACAAATTCTTGAAGACGAGCTTGCTTCTGAAGAAAAAGCACTGACTGAGGCGCGCACTAACCTACAAACGGGTATTGATGCACCAGAAACGCTAACTGGCAAAGATGGTAAGACTTATCTCAATAAAATCAAGCAAGAAGAGAAAGTTGGCGCGTTGCAAAAAGAAGTAAAAGTACACGAAAAAAATATCGCGTTACTTAAAAAAGAGCTCTCCAATCGTAGCAAATAATCTCAGGTTTCTTGGCATGTTTTCTGCTTAGATACCTGCATGAATTTCATGCCAAATAATCTGCCAACACTAGAGCACCTTGCTACTGCAATCATCGTATTGGACGATACTGCACGTATCGCTTACCTCAATCCAGCAGCTGAAAATATATTTGGCCTAAGCAATACCAATCTCGTTGGACATCCGTTGCAGCACGCTTTTACTAATACCGAAAAACTATTCGGCGCTATTCAATCCGCACTGGCTAGCCAAAGTAGCCACATCGAGCACGAGCTGGCTTTAGGCACACACACTCACAGCAATAAACTATTGTTAAGTTGCACCGCCACGCCAGTCCAACTCGGCAAGCACGCGCTTCTACTTGAGTTCCATACAATCGAAAGACCACTTAAGCTAGCCCGCGAAGAGCAAATGCTAGATCAAACCCAAGCCAACCGCTTGTTGTTGCGTAACTTGGCACACGAAATTAAAAATCCGCTAGGCGGCATTCGCGGTGCTGCGCAGCTACTCGAACAGGAATTAGAAAAACCCGCCTTGCGCGAATACACCCAAGTGGTCATTCAAGAAGCTGACCGCTTACGCTCCTTAATGGAAAAACTACTCACCCCGCAGCACGCGCCCCATTTTAGTGCGCTCAATATTCACGAAGTTTTAGAAAGAGTGCGTAGCGTGGTGTTAGCCGAAATCCCCGACGGACTCACTATTCAGCGTGACTATGACTTGAGCTTACCCGAATTACACGGCGACAAAGAACAACTTATTCAAGTCGTACTCAACATCGTGCGTAACGCAGCGCAGGCGATGCACGGCAAAGGACAAATCGTTTTACGCACCCGTATCACCCGCCGCATCACGCTCATGAAAAAGTTACACCGCCTCGCCGTTACCGTGCAAATCATTGACAACGGCCCCGGTATCCCTAGTCATCTGCATGACAAGATTTTTTACCCGCTGGTTTCCGGACGCGCAGATGGTCACGGGCTTGGATTAACCTTAGCGCAAGATTTTGTTAGTCAGCACCAAGGCAGTATCGAGTTTGAAAGTGAACCTGGGCGCACCTGCTTCTCAGTCATGCTTCCCCTTCCCCATTTAGGAAAACCCCAATGATAAAACCTGTCTGGATTATTGATGATGACCGCTCCATTCGCTGGGTATTGGAAAAAGCGTTGGCGCGCGAACAAATTGAATTTGTGAGCTTTGCCTCAGCCGATGATGCCATGGCTGAGCTAGCAAATAATCTGCCGCAAATGGTGATTAGCGACATTCGCATGCCCGGTAGTTCGGGCTTAGATTTACTGCAAAAACTGCGTGTTGATCACCCCGACTTGCCCGTCATCATTATGACTGCGTATTCCGATTTAGAAAGTGCGGTTTCATCTTTCCAAGGTGGTGCGTTTGAATACTTACCCAAACCCTTTGACGTAAATCACGCGGTTGAGCTCATTCGTCGCGCTTTAGAACAAAGCAAACGTCAAAACACCAAAACGGAAGACGCTCAAGCCTCACCGGATATTCTAGGCCACGCACCCGCCATGCAAGAGGTGTTTCGCGCCATCGGTCGCTTGGCGCAGTCGAACGCAACCGTGCTGATCAATGGCGAATCAGGAACAGGTAAAGAGTTAGTCGCGCAAGCCTTGCATCGCCATAGCGCTCGCTCGAGTAAGCCTTTCGTTGCCATCAACACAGCCGCCATTCCTAAAGACTTGCTCGAATCAGTATTGTTTGGCCACGAACGCGGCGCGTTCACCGGTGCGACCACCACACGTCATGGCCGCTTTGAACAAGCTGAGGGCGGCACATTATTTTTGGATGAGATCGGCGACATGCCAGCCGAGCTACAAACTCGCTTACTGCGCGTCTTGTCTGATGGCAATTTTTATCGCGTAGGCGGCCATCAGCCGATTAAAGCTAACGTCCGTATCATTGCCGCCACTCACCAAAATCTAGATGATCGCGTCAGGCAAGGGCTGTTCCGCGAAGACCTGTTTCACCGCCTTAACGTAATTCGCTTGCGACTGCCGCCACTGCGTGAGCGCCGCGAAGACATTCCGCTACTTGCTAAATATTTCCTGCAAAAAAGCGCACGAGAGTTGGGAGCAGAGCAAAAAATATTAAGCGAAAATGCGCTGAGTTATCTGGCCACACAAGATATTCCCGGCAATGTGCGGCAACTCGAAAATCTATGTCATTGGCTAACAGTGATGACACCGACGCAACAGGTAGAGATCGCCGACCTTCCTTCTGAATGGCGCGAAGCTCAAACTGCGTTACCTTCTACTCAAGACTGGCGAACAGCCTTGGCTCAACAAGTGACACTCGCACTGCAACGCAATGATCAGAACATCTTAGAAATGCTGACTAAGCAGTTTGAAAGCACGGTTATCATTCAAGCCCTGCAACACACTGGCGGGCGGCGCATTGAGGCGGCAACTCTAATCGGCATGGGGCGCAATACACTTACCCGTAAAATTCAAGAACTGGGGCTAGGCGAAGAATAATCTCACCTCTCGCAGCGTTTTATCGCCACCCCCTATTTTTTATGCAAAAATAGCTAAAGAATCTCGCATCCCTGCCGTTAATTAAGCATGCGATGTTCCAAAAGTATTTGGGGTTAAACCATGCGAAATTTTTACAAGCAAATTGTCTTGATGTCCATGCTCGTTGCGAGCAGCGTGTCAGCATTTGCTGTGCCATTCAATTCGTTTGACCCGCGCTCGATGGCGATGGGCGGCGTCGGCGTAGCCATTGGCGACCCATCAACCGCACCATTCTTTAACCCCGCTCTTCTTTCTGCCGGTGATCGCAGGAAAAAATTTGCACTCGAACTACCCATCATCGGCATGCGCATTTATGACCCCAGCAGCATGCGCTCTAATCTCACCTCACTGAGCGATGACATCACCGCTTTACAGACCGCCATCACCGCTGCTAACGCAAGTGCAAACGGTACAACTGCTGCACTAATTAGCCAGCTTCCCACAACGTTGACCACTCTGGGGGCAGCCATTACTAAAGTAAATACGGCGCTGTCTGCACTCAACAATCAGCCAGTTCAAGGAGAAATTGGTGCGGCTACCGTTGTTTCGATGCCAGGGAGAAGCCTCGGCGTTGCTTTTTATGCAGATGCTTGGGCTGCATTCGGCGGGACGCTTGAATACAATGATGCTGCTACCCTGACTAGCTTATCAACCGCAGTAACCTCAACGGCTAGCGCACTTTCCGCAGCTACCGCCGTTGTAGGGACCAACTGCGCCAACCCTCAAACCACTACCGAAGTTCAAACATGCATTGCAGCAGCCGGCACCGCAGCCTCTGCTTTAGTCACGGCTCAAGGTGTCGTTAATTTTTCGACCAACACCAACATCACCTCGAAACTACACATGCGCGGAGTTGCAATTACCGAAGCGGGCGTTTCCCTTTCTCATGGGTTTGTGAGCGCCGATCGAAGATTCTCGATCGGCATTACACCAAAAATAATGCGAATTCATATGTACGATGCATCTCTGGCCGCCAATGCGGGAGGGATAAACGGCATGACAGGAAGTGATTATTACGCCTTTTACAGCAACCCCAATATCGACATTGGAATCACCAAAAATTTTCCTCAGGGTTTCCGCACCGGCCTCGTTGTTAAAAATGCGATTGCCCATGTTTACGATTTTAAATCTGCAGCCACACCTGGGATCACTCCCGTGGCAAACGGCTCAAAACTAACGATTCGACCGATGGCTCGAGCTGGAATCGCTTACGAAATTCCATTATTTACCATTGCAGTTGACGCTGATTTAACTAAAAACGATCCAGTGGGATTAGAAAATTATTCTCAGTATATTGGCTTGGGGATCGAGGTAGGTATTTCCGAATGGACCCAACTACGCGTGGGATACCGCAATGACATGCTCGATAAAACAAGACGAAATATCGTTTCCGCTGGTGTTGGGATATCCCCAAGGCTACCCTTCTTCAAGCCGCACTTTGATTTAGCCGTTGTCTCTAGCCCAAACTTGCTGCGTGATGGCTATGAAAGGGTTAACGAGGTTGGCCTTTCCTTCCGCTTCGGCTTTAATTTCTAAACATCTGTTAAAATCATTCACACCAAAAAGTAGCACTTTTAAATATAGAGATTAGGGAGAATTCTATGCAAAAAAAATATTTCAAAATCGCAGCAACCACAGCACTTTTGCTGAGTAGCGCCACTGTACTAGCCTTGCCGTTTAACTCGTTTGATCCGCGCACCATGGCAATGGGCGGCGCCGGTGTAGCAGTGGATGATCCTAGCACAGCACCATTTTTTAACCCTGCACTTCTCTCCGCAACAGACCCGACAAAGAAATACTCCATAGAACTCCCTGTTATAGGTGCGCGCGCTTATGATCCAGGAGAATTGCGCACCAAACTCGATACACTGAATACCAACATCACGGCATTGAACAACTCTATTACGGCAACCAATTTAGGCTCATCACCGACTTCTGCACAGATTGCTCTATTGCCCGGCAGAATGTCGACGGTCTCAACAAACATCACAACGGTAAACAATTTACTGAACTCGCTAAGTAACCAACCCATACAAGGTGAATTTGGTGCAGCGACTGTAATTGGCGTGCCGGGTAAAAACTATGGATTTGCTTTTTACGCTAACGCATGGGCCGCAGTTGGTGGCACTCTTGAGTATAACGATTCTACGACTCTTTCAAACCTATCCACGTCGGTAAGCTCAGCAGCAAATGCTTTGTCTTCAACAACAGGCACCGCTGCTGCCGCGTGTACAGCTGTGCAAAATGGTACTGGCACATCAGCCGACATTTCAACCTGCTTGGCTGCAGCTTCTAACATCGCGAGCACCCTAGTCAATGCTCAAGGTGTGGTTAACTTTTCCACGAGCACGCAAATCGCTTCTAAAATTCACTTACGCGGTGTTATCGTTTCCGAAGCCGGTTTGTCGGTTTCGCATGGTTTTGTAACCAATAACCATGAATGGTCCCTCGGTGTTACGCCTAAGATTATGCAATTGCAATTATTTGACGCTCTGCTATCTGCAACCAATGGCTCCAGTACGTCAGCTGTAACCGGCAGCGACTATCTTGCCAAATACAATGCTTACAATTTTGACCTTGGCCTAGCCAAGAGTTACAACAACGGCTGGAGAACTGGTTTTGTCATTAAGAACGTCATTCCTCAGACTTTCGACTTCAAGAGTATTGCATCTGGTGCCGCCACGGGTTCAGCCCAATCAACAACGGGCACTCTGAACATGAAGCCACAAGCACGTGTCGGTGTGTCACGTTCAAACACTTGGTCAACCGTTGCATTCGATCTGGATCTGACTCAGAACGACCCAGCCGGCTTGGAAAACAAATCTCAATATGCAGCATTGGGTGGTGAATTGAGTGCCTGGGGTTGGGCGCAGATTCGTGCAGGTTATCGTGCAGATTTGCTGAATACCGCTCGCAACGTTGCCTCAGTTGGCTTGGGTATCTCGCCACGCATTCCCTACTTCAAACCACATCTGGATATTGGTGTAGCTGGCAACAAGAACGAAGTCGGTGCTTCACTTCGCTTAGGCTTTAATTTCTAATTGCATCAACTCCAGATCAGCCCCGCTGTGAAAACGGCGGGGCTTTTTTACGATGATCAAATATGAATATCAGCGATGACTGGTGTGTGATCGGAAGGTCGCTCTAATTTGCGTGGCGCTTTGTCGATCACACAGGACGTGCACTGCAATTTTTCGCTGATTAAAATATGGTCGATGCGCAACCCCATGTTGCGGCGAAATCCCATCATGCGGTAATCCCACCAAGAATAAGATTTTTCAGGTTGCTCAAACAAACGGAAGGAGTCGCGTAACCCTAGCCGCAACAGTCCTTTGAACGCATCACGCTCAGGCTCACTTACCAATATTTTTCCGGCCCAGCCAACTGGGTCGTATAAATCGCAATCCTCCGGTGCGATGTTATAATCGCCCAACAACGCCAATGCCGGATACTTCTTAAGTTCGTCGGCCAGCCAGCCATGTAACGCCGCCAGCCATTTAAGTTTGTAGTGATATTTATCTGAACCCACTTCCTGCCCATTGGGAATATAAACACACACCACGCGCACGCCGCTTATCGTGGCAGCGATCACGCGCTTTTGTTCATCTTCAAAATTAGGGATGCCGTATTGCACATCGGAGATCGGGGCGCGACTTAAGATGGCGACCCCGTTGTATGTTTTCTGCCCGCTAAAAACGCTGTAGTAACCTGCCTCTTGCAAAGCCGCTTGAGGAAAATCGGCATCCTGCTGTTTGGTTTCTTGCAGGCATACCACGTCGACTGGATTGGCCGCCAGCCAATCCAATAAATGCGGCAAGCGCACCTTGAGCGAATTTACATTCCAAGTTGCTGATTTCATTGAGTATTATTGCTTTTCATGGCGGGCGCAGGCTTAACAACTGCGCGAAAACCGTAAGACGCGTTTTGCGGATAGCCCGCGCTATCCAACTCGCCAGCCCATTGGCTTTGCAAAAAACCTTTTAATAAAGTTTTGCCAATTTTTATAACGGGCAACCTGTCGCTTGCCGTTTCTTTTTTAAATGCTTCAACATCATCAACCGTGACCAACTTTTTTTCGGTAAACGGAATGCCACGTTTAAGCAGATACTCGCGTGCCTGTTTACAACCCTCGGCGCATTCATCCGCGAGGTAAAGTGTCACCGGGTATTTTTCTTTTGCGCGCCGTGTTTCAAACGGTAATGTTTCGTCGATATTCGGCGCTGCACGGGCCTGCAATGCCGCCACATCATCCGCCCCTTCTACCGGCTTTTCACCGTAATGCACTTTGCCATTTTTATCGATGGAACGATAGTAAGTCTCGGCCTGCACATTGGCCGCCAACACAAACATGGCTAACCATAAATATTTATTCATAGCGCCTCGACTAAACCGTTATGACGCAGCAGCGCATCAATCGAAGGTTCGCGCCCACGAAAGGCCCTGAAGGAATCCATCGCGCCGCGACTACCACCTACCGCCAAAATTTGCTCGCGGAAGTGCGCGCCAATCGCGGGATTAAGCACGCCATTTTCTTCAAACAAACTATATGCATCAGCCGATAAAACTTCTGCCCATTTGTAGCTGTAATACCCTGCCGCATAACCACCCGCAAAGATGTGCGAAAAACTATTTTGAAAACGATTAAATGGCGGGGGAATCAGCACCGCCACTTCGCGCCGGACGTCATCCAACAACTGCTGCACGGTTTGTTTTTCAGCGTTGTATTCACTATGCAAACGTAAATCAAACAATGAAAATTCTATTTGCCTAAGTGTCTGTAATCCACTTTGGAAATTTTTCGCCGCAATCATTTTGTCGAACAGTGCGCGGGGCAGCTTTTCTTTGCTCTCGGCGTGACGCGTCATGCCTTGTAGCACATCCCATTCCCAACAAAAATTTTCCATAAATTGAGAAGGTAACTCGACCGCATCCCACTCCACGCCATTGATGCCCGACACGCCCAGTTCTTCCACCAGCGTTAGCAAATGATGCAGGCCGTGGCCAAATTCATGGAACAAGGTAATCACTTCGTCGTGCGTAAACTGTGCGGGCTTGCCGCCGAGTGGCGAGGCGAAATTGCAATTCAAATAGGCGACGGGCGTTTGAATACCCTTCGCTGTATTGCGCCGCCCAATCGCATCGTCCATCCATGCCCCGCCGCGCTTGCTCGCACGGGCATACAGGTCAATATAAAACTGGCCGAGTAACTCACTCTTTGCATCGTGAATATCAAAAAAGCGCACTGACTCATGCCACACTGGCGCCGAAGATAATTTAATAGAAAGGCCAAACAGTTTTTCGACTAAGCCAAACAATCCCGCCAATACCGCGTCTTCAGGGAAATATTGTTTTACTTCCTGCTCAGAAAACGCATAGCGCTGCTGACGTAGCTTCTCACTGACGTAGGCAATGTCCCAAGCTTGCAGATCATTTAAATCCATTTGCGCAGCAAATACACGCAGCTCATGCAGATCTTGCTCCGCAAACGGTCGGGCACGCTGTGCTAACTCCAGCAAAAACGCAGACACTTGCTGGGGCGTATCAGCCATTTTGCTGGCTAGCGATAGTTCGGCGTAGTTTGCAAATCCCAGCATGTGCGCTTCTTCTGCACGCAACGCTAAAATTTGCGACATCAGTGGCGTATTGTCCCAGTCGATTTTGCTACCTTCCGAAAGCTGCTCGCTAGCCCGTGCGGTGTAAGCGCGATACATACGTTCGCGTAAAGCACGGTTATCGGCGTACTGCATCACAGGCCCGTAGGACGGCGCTTTCAGCGTGAATAGCCAGCCTTGCTTGCCCGCTTCTTTCGCCGCATCGGCGGCGACCTGTCGCTCATCAGCCGGAATGCCGGCCAGCTCACGCTCGTTTTCAATTACGCAAATATAAGCGTTAGTGGCGTCTAATAAATTATCTGAAAATTTTGAAGTCACTTCTGAATGCGTTTCTTGGATGGACATGAAGCGCGCTTTCTTTTCTTCAGGCAATTCAGCGCCACCCAAACGAAAATCGCGCAGCTCATTTTCAAGAATTTTTTTCTGCGCCGTACTCAATGAGGCGTAATCCTTGCCCTGATGAATCGCTTTGTATTTTTGAAACAGTGCCAAGTTTTGCGACAACTCAGCATAGTACTGCGTCACTTTAGGCAGGTTAGCGTTATAAACTTCGCGCAACTCTGGCGAATTCATCACCATATTGAGATGCCCGACTTGACCCCACGCACGCGACAAATGTTCATTCGCATTTTCAAAGGGCTGTACAAAACTAGACCAAGTTGGCTCAGAACTATCAGCCAACAATTGCCTTGTCAGCTCACGATTGCGCGCGAGCAATTCATCGACCGCCGGGGTAACATGTTCAGGTTTGATTTCTGCGAAACGTGGCAGACCAGAGAAGTCTAATAATGGATTCATAATGTTCCGCTTATAAAGGCGAGGATAGTAAGGAAACTAATTTGTAAAAAACATGCTATTCAAACAGATTAGATAAGACAAACATTATCTATCTCATCTCACTAATAAGTAGATTCCATTTGGCTTTGTGTTCAAACTTTAATGCGGCGTCCTCCTCTAAGAGATTGACGTAAGAATCAATAAATTCAAAGGGGTTATCGAGTAAGCGCAAATAGTATTTGAGTGAAGGCATAATGCCATTAACAATTAATTGGCAACCGTGAGTATTTTTAATGCGGTGAATTTCAGCTTGAATGTCATCCCATTCTTGTCCTGTTGGATATTGTGCGGTGGACAAGATGTAATATCGTTTTACAGCGGTGGTGTTAAATTTTGAATGCGCATCCTGAACAAGCTGTAAAGAAATTGGAATTCCATGTTTGACTTCAACAGCCTCAAACGGCCGATCTTTTTCATCAAGTAATTCAATATCGCCAATTCTTCCGCTGCGCAGATCTGCAGATGTGTGGCTTTCTAAAGGTAGAAGTTTCTTTCCTTCAAAACGTTTAGTCTCATTCAATAAGCATTGATACATTGCGTAGAGCGCCAGCACCGGCAAACGAGAGGCGCCATCGGCCGTGTATGTTGCATTGAAGTGCCGCTCTAATAAATTCAAGATGGTGTTTATAGAAAGGGCGGTCGGTTTAGCCAAATCTATTTGTTGCTCGTTACGCTTAATAATTAAACTTTGCAAAACAAAGCCTAAATACTGTGAACAATCAGCAGCTTTATTTTCAACGTTATCTAAAAGTAAAAGGAATGCTGTTTTTAATGGGGCAGGACTAATAGCACCCGTGTAATCTAGATTGTAGGGAACCTTTTGCTCTAGTGAGCGAGTGAGCCAACCGCTCTCTGCCATAGCGGGAAATTTACACGCTTTTAGAAATGGAGTTATGTGCCGGGTGTCAAAGGTTCGGCCTGAATAGCCTCCCACAATGCCATCTTGATGATTTCGAATGTCTTGCTCGGGGTAATAAATTTTATAAACAATACTGGTAATTAATACCGTTAGAACACCTTTCGCGCTTTCTGAAGATCGAATAATTATGTTTAGCAAGGCTTGCTCAGTTTCGGCTAATTGACTTTTGACTTGCGTACCTGAACCGACTTTCTGCATTGCATCTTCGTACTGTTCTGCCAAGAATTTTGAAATAGTTTGTGTCATAAGAGTTGTTCCTTTATTTGAGCGGATATCGCTTTGATCATCGGAACACAAACTGAGTTTCCTATTTGTTTATAGGACTCGGAAGTGTTGTTTATCTTCACAAAGCTATCGGGGAATCCCATGATGCGATAACACTCGTTTATGGTTAGTTTGCGTACCGCGCCTTTGTCGTATATCCAGAACCGACCTGAAGATTCTTGTGAGGGCAGTGCTGGATGTACTCCTTCAGCCGAATATATCCGGTTAGGTTGCTTGTGAACCCTAGATAGGTTTTCTGTTCCGGGGCGCACACCTGCGATACGAATTCTTTTATTACGGTAGCCAATAAAAATGAGGCCAGATTGTTGAGTTTTATATTTCTCAAGTAATGTGTATGACTCATTCAGATATTCAAAATCAACGCCAATTTCTAGAACCTCTTTAAGGATTTTTTTGGGTTGGTTTTTTATCTGACTAAAGTCGAATAATTTGATTTTGTGTCCAATGATAATTAAGCGCTCACGATTTTGTGCAACACCGAAATCTGATGCGTTTAATACTTTCCATGCGACTTGGTATCCTAACAATGACAAATCTTTTAGTATCGTTTTTAAGGTGTTACCGTTGTCGTGGTGAACCAAATGTTTTACATTTTCTAGAAAAACAACCTTTGGATTACACTTTTCGATAATTTGAAAGACGTTGTAAATTAACGTTCCTCTTGTGTCCTCAAATCCTTTCATTTTGCCTGAAATGCTAAATGGCTGACATGGAAATCCGGCTGTTAAAACATCATGCTTGGGGACGGTATTTAGATCCAACCTAGTGATGTCACCAAACGGCACTTCACCAAAATTAAGTTCGTATGTTCGTTGCGCGTGAAAGTTAAATTCAGAAGTGAATACACATTTACCATTTAATTCTTGCAATGGAATTCTAAAACCGCCTATGCCCGCAAACAGGTCCACAAAAGTAAACTCTGGTGTTTGTGGAGGAGGAAATGGAATATCGAACTGTAACGGCAAATAGTTCTGGAGCTGCTGTTCAATTTTGAAGTTCGATCCGTCAAATAATTGCACTAAATAATTAGTTGCACCATCGCGGTAATGGTTAGATATGTCACCTTCTTGGTTTTGAAAATAGTGGGTGAGATGAGCTATGCCATCATCGGCATACTTACCTACCTCTAGATTCAATTTTTCTCTTACTACAGAATATTTAACCATCTAAATTCTTTGAATAACCTAAATTGAATATGCGACAAGGCCTTCGACGATGGTATGACGCACCCGCCCTTGCATGTTGTAACCATTGAACGGCGTATTCTTACCCTGACTCTTCAGCGCGGCAGGCTCAACTTTCCAGGTCGTTTTAGAATCAAAAATACACACGTCGGCATGCGCGCCCACTGACAGATGTCCCGTCTTTACCCCTAGTAGTTGCGCTGGATTAATCGTCACCCGAGCAAGTGCATCAAGCAGTGCTACGTTTTCTTGTTCTGCCCATTTCAACATCAGTGGCAACAATAATTCCATACCCGTCGCACCCGCTTCGGCTTCGGCAAACGGAAGCTGTTTCGCATCTTCATCAACCGGTGAGTGATTAGAGCAAACCGCGTCTATCGTGCCATCAAGCACACCTGCTCGTAACGCAGCTTTATCGCGCTGACTGCGCAGTGGCGGTATAAGGTGGCAGTTCGAATCAAAAAAACCGATGTCCATTTCGGAGAGGTGAATATGGTTCATCGACACATCACAGGTCACTGGCAAACCACTACGTTTAGCTTCCCGCACCATCGCTACACCCTCTGCGCTTGAGATACGACAGATATGTAATTTAACGCCGGTTTCTTTAGCGAGCTGCAACATGGTGGCTAATGCGATCGTTTCTGCCACTACGGGAATGGCGGGCAAACCCAAACGTGTAGCCACTTCGCCATCATGCGCGACGCCATCTTTAGCAAGGAACGCATCGCGCGGGCGTAACCAAACTCTATAATCGAACGTTGCCGCATATTGCATGGCGCGCATCAACACTCGCGTCTCGGTCAGCGGCGTGTCTGCTTGGCTAAAAGCCTTACAGCCTGCTTCGGTTAGCTCGACCATTTCGGTGAGTTCCGCGCCTTTTAATCCGTAGGTGAGCGCGCCCACTGGAAACACGCGTGCTTTGTTGAGCATGCGTGCGCGATGCTTCAACATCTCGACCAAGCCAGGCTCATCTAGCGGCGGATCGGTATCAGGTGGGCAAGATAATGAGGTTACTCCGCCCGCCATCGCGGCATCCATTTCAGATTCCAACGTCGCTCGATATTCATAACCGGGTTCACGCAAACGAGCAGCAACATCCACCAACCCCGGCATCACAATCAATCCACTCGCATCAATCACTTGCGATGCGACAAACCCCTGCGGGGCCGAACCAATCGCAGCAATGCGTTTATCGACGATGAACACATCTTGCTGTGCGTCGATTTTATTTTTAGGGTCGATTAAACGACCACCCTTAATCCAAATGCTCATTTCTTACCTCCCGCGAGCGTACTCATCACTGCCATGCGCACCGCGATACCAAAGGTTACCTGCGGTAAGATCACCGACTGCGAACCATCTGCCACGCTCGAATCAATCTCTACACCGCGATTCATCGGGCCAGGATGCAACACGATGGCGTCGGGTTTCGCTAACGCGAGCCGCTCCTGCGTGAGTCCATAGTATTTAAAATATTCTTGTGCTGAAGGCAGCAGCGCGCCCTGCATACGTTCATTTTGCAAACGTAACATCATCACCACATCAACGTCTTTTAAGCCGCGCTCCATGTCGTGATAAACCTGCACGCCTAGTTTTTCTACCTGCGTGGGTAGCAAAGTTTTGGGCGCAACCACGCGCACCTCCGGCACACCTAGGGTCGTCAGCGCATGAATCTGCGAACGTGCCACGCGTGAATGCAGCACGTCACCCACAATCGCAACACGCAAATTGTGAAATTCTTTTTTGTAGTGGCGGATGGTAAACATGTCCAGCAGTGCTTGCGTAGGATGTGCGTGACGCCCATCGCCCGCGTTGATCACATGAATCTCTGGGGCCACATGTTTAGCGATTAGATGCGCAGCTCCGCTAGAAGAGTGACGCACCACAAACATATTGGCGTGCATCGCACACAGGTTGTCCACCGTGTCGAGCAGTGTTTCGCCTTTGCTGGTGCTAGACGAGCCGATGTTGAGATTCACTACGTCAGC
>JAUYFR010000113.1 GCA_030690855.1 Gallionellaceae bacterium | reverse complement strand
TTGAGAATGTCTGAAACAATGAGGTAATCGCACAGTTGCAAATGCAAGCGTGTGTGTTCTTCGTCGCCTTCAAATTTCTCTATCGCATGCGGATCGTTTTGTGAAGAGGTCAGCAACGTTGCACTAATGGCTGCGATTAATTTTTTTACTGCATCCTTGATGGCTTTAGTTTCACCGGGCAAGCCAGTACACACTGCGTAGTGCTGTTCGAGCTGCGCTTTTAACAGCAGCACCACATCGCTCTCAACATTTTTATCTAACTTGACTGTGCGCTCAACTAGTTCGCGAAATTGCTCCATAAACTGGCGCAGCGCGACTTGATCTTGCTGTTGCGCCGCATCAATAGCTTGCTGAGTAATTTTGCCACCCGCGTCACCAAACAATGGCTGACCAACCTTGCGTTGCAACTGCCGCTCGCGCGGGCCAGGCTGCGCTGAGAAATCAAGACTCATGGCTATTTATCCGTTTGTCTGCGCTTGGCGGGTGGCTTGCTCACCGCATCAATTGCGTCCGAAAAATCGCCCACATCTTGAAAGCTTTTATAAACCGAAGCAAAACGGATGTAAGCCACCTTGTCTAATTTCAGTAGCTCTTTCATCACCATCTCACCAATTTGACGCGAGCCAATTTCACGTTCGCCCAAGCCAAATACTCTCTGTGAAACATTATCAACAGCGGCATCCACCAACTCAGTAGAAACGGGACGCTTATGTAGTGCGCGGGTAAAACTGGTACGCAATTTTTGCGGGTCAAATTCACTCCGCATGCCGTTTTGCTTCACCACTTGCGGCATACGCAACTCAACCGTTTCGTAAGTTGAAAACCGCTTGTCACACGACAGACAACGACGACGACGGCGAATGCTATCGCCTTCGTCGTTTTCGCGCGTATCCACCACTTGGGTATCGGGGTGCTTACAGAAAGGACACTTCATAAGGGCAGTTATTAATCTTTAGTCGCTAGTTATTAGTGGAAGGCACTACGCGGCCAACTATTAACTAACGACTAAGGTCTAGTAATTAGGCTCCGTAAACCGGAAACTGTGTTGTCAGTTTCTTCACGTCTGCAACAACACGAGCTGTTACCGCCTCATCATTTGGTGCATCCAATATGTCAGCAATCAAATGCGCTAGTTTTTCTGCTTCGGGTTCTTTAAAGCCGCGCGTTGTCATCGCCGGAGAGCCAATACGAATACCGGAAGTGACAAATGGCTTTTGCGGATCATTCGGAATTGCATTTTTATTTACGGTGATATGCGCACGACCCAATGCCGCCTCTGCATCTTTACCAGTCAGATTTTTTGCTTGCAGATCCACCAAGAACACATGGCTATCCGTGCGACCAGAAACAATACGCACACCGCGCTCAGTTAACACTTTTGCCATTACGCGAGCGTTGTCGATCACTTGCTTTTGATACGCCTTGAATTCCTTGCTACCGGCCTCTTTGAAGGCCACCGCTTTAGCTGCAATGACGTGCATCAACGGACCGCCTTGTAACGCCGGGAAAATCGCTGAGTTCAGCGCCTTCTCATGCTCCGCTTTAGCCAAGATCAAACCACCGCGTGGGCCGCGCAAAGTTTTATGCGTTGTAGTTGTTACAAAGTCCGCAATGCCTACAGGGTTCGGGTAGTAACCTGCCGCAATCAAACCAGCGTAGTGCGCCATGTCCACAAACAGATACGCACCTACACTATCTGCAATCGCACGAAAACGCTTCCAGTCGATCACCAAAGAATAAGCGGAAGCGCCGGCCACAATCATCTTTGGCTTGTGTTCAGTCGCCAAGCGCTGCACTTCGTCGTAATCAATTTCTTCTTTGTCGTTGAGGCCGTACTGAATCGCGTTATACAACTTGCCGCTGATATTGACCGACGCACCGTGAGTGAGGTGGCCACCATGCGCCAGACTCATACCTAAAATAGTGTCGCCAGGTTTGAGTACCGAAACGTAAACCGCTTGATTGGCTTGCGAGCCAGAGTGCGGCTGCACGTTGGCGTATTCCGCACCGAACAACGCCTTCGCGCGATCAATCGCCAGTTGCTCAGCCATATCCACAAATTCGCAACCGCCGTAGTAACGCTTAGCCGGATAACCTTCCGCATACTTATTAGTGAGCTGGCTGCCCTGCGCTTCCATCACCGCTGGGCTGGTGTAGTTTTCCGACGCAATCAGCTCAATGTGATCCTCCTGACGACGAACTTCTTTTTGCATGGCATCCCACAAATCGGGGTCAACAACGGCGAGGGTATTTTTACGCGAGAACATAGCGGCCTTTCAAAGTAATGAGTGAAATCAATGTGTGAAATCGGAAAGGCGCGCATTTTATCATGCGGCGATGAATACTCCATGAGGTCTAATTGGCATGCTTTTAGCTAACCCTTTGCGAACGATTGCGGCCCGAGTAACTGCGTTTTTTAGGATGAATCAAATTTGGGGCAATTCTGTTTTTAAGTGCGCCAAGTAATAAATTCGAAACCTTGCTTGTTTAAGATGTGATCGCCAAATCTTGATGGCGAACTTTTCTTATTCAACTACTAGGAGGTCGCATGAGCAACAATGTTACTCAGCCGGAAGAAATCGATATGGTTTTAAAAGAATTTAGCGATTTTTTTGCCAAAAGTGAAAGTGAAATTCCCCAAACCAGAAAGCCGAAAACGTCTAAAGAATTAAGTGATGACGAATATTATATTCCGCTCTATAAAGCCAGTTATTTCAATTAAAAGCGAAGAGTAGGCTCAAGACCTATTTTAGGTCGGGCTTCAGCCCGACATGTCGGATTCGTATTGCCCATGAGTAATCTGGTTTAAAGCTAGGCCAGAGATTGCGCTTTATGGATAGCTATCCATTTAGCAATTTTCATCTCTGTCACATGGACACCACCACTCTGAATCTACCTAATTTGGAGTAATCGCTTGGATTGAAATCTAGCTGAAAGAATAAAACTTCGTTGCTCAGTAGCCAGTTTATTTGGCGGCTGTTGCGAATATTGAGAACCGATCTTTCCCACCATTCTTGGCGACGTACATGGCGCTATCGGCAGCGCTTAGGAGAGAATCTACGTCGTCAGCGTGCCCTGGAAACTCTGCAATGCCAATACTTGCAGAAATCTTAGAAATTGTTTTTTTACCTAGCTCATACGGAATTTTAATATGACCTAGTATTCGATGAGCCACATTCATGGCGTGTTCAATGTCGGACTCAACTAAAATCACAACGAACTCGTCCCCCCCTATACGTGCAGCGGTATCGCCCTCTCGCAGACATGACAGCAAGCGCTCGGCAACTTCTTTGAGCAATCGATCGCCGGTGCTGTGGCCATAGGTGTCGTTAACGGGTTTAAACCCATCAAGATCAATAAAAAGCACAGTGAGAGAACGTGATGATCGAGTTGATGCTGAAATTGCCTGATTTAATCTATCCAGAAAGAGAGTGCGATTAGGCAAGCCCGTTAATTGGTCAACGTGAGCCAAGCCAAATAAATGCTTTTGTTTTAGCTGAGTGACTTCTTGAAGTAAATCATAGCCGTTA
>JAUYFR010000070.1 GCA_030690855.1 Gallionellaceae bacterium | reverse complement strand
GAATATGTTGATACAACAAAAATTTTATGAGTTTGTCCTGCTCTAGCTATCAGACTCTCTCAGAGCAGCATTCTTTTCTTTCGCATCAGCAACCATCAGATTAAACACTGAGTCTGAATCCAAAAATCCCATCCGAGGAATGGATCCAATGAGCTCGTCAATAGCAACGCATCTTTCGAACTGGACGGCTTCTTTTAACCCCTCAACCGATCCGCACAAAAATACATTCTCTTGGCATCCACTGCAAAAACGGATACTTGGGTTTTCTGTCAGCGTCAGTGAATCCCAGCCTTTGTCACATTCATAGCTGAACACAAGCTTTTTAATTTCAGTATTCAATTTTTCTCTCCACGAGAATTAAACAGCCAGAACGTAAGCCCCGTTGCGAACACTGAACACAGCGAACCAACATACGGATCACCGAAGATCAATCCAAAGATCACCGCCCAGAACACAAACACCGCCGCAATAACAAACAGCGTAATCATCACTATCCAGTAGGCTATAAAACCGACGATGACCAAGCCAACGATTGCTAGGCCGATGAGTAAAGCGAAGATGCCCATTAATTACCAGTCACAATCAACCCAACAGAAATTTCTCACGGTGTCGCACCAACAAAATGACTAAGCGCAATCTGCTTAAACGAACTCACCAAATTGGACAACTCCGTTTGTAAAATCTCAAGAACGCTCTCCTTAAAATAATTATTGTGCTTAAAAGCATTCAATTCTATTTCACCCTCAATAATCACGGTTACCATCGGAGTATTCGGCAATGGCACTCTAACCGTGTGCTCGGACTGTATAAATGGATTTATATTTTCTGCTTCGCAAATATTCTTTTTAACAAACACCGTTAAATATTGTTTGCGTAATTTCATAGCGAATTTCTTCAAGTTTGCCTGCGGTAACGGCTTAGGCAATTTCTCAAGTTCTGCTTCTATACGACGTGATAAGAAGTTATCGGAACAATGCCAGTCCTGAAATGCTTCATTAATTTTTCGCTTTTTTCTGGCAGGCAACATTGTTTGTCCAGACAACTCTTTAAAGGCAGATTCACCTATAAACTCTTTTAAATCATGGGGAGTTGGATTTTGAAATACTGCGCATACCTGAGCAACGACATGATTGATCGTTGCATCAACCTCATCGACTAATACCATAAGACGTTTCGCGTCTGTTTCATCAATCCCCAATTTGACGAAGCAATCTTCACAAATAATCTTTTCATAAAGGTAGTAACCATCGGTTTCAGGATTAACATTAGGTTGTGCAAATTCATCAAGAAGAACTGACTGTTCATCAATGACCGAGTCACCAACTTGTGTCTCCAGCGCGCCCCCCTCATATTCAACTTGAATATGCCCCTGACATTTGGTGCAGAAATACACCTTTCCTGAAACAAGCATCCACGACATTTGCATCCCCTTTTTAACTAAGCCAAGGCTTTTAGTTTCTCCACGCCGCTGTTAAACAACTCGTCGCTTATCCCAAAAGCTTTGGATAAAACGGGGCGGTTTTCTTCGAGTATGCTGAGGACATCGGCAACAGACTCGCACGATTCCAGCTTGCCTCTAATGCCAAGCATCTTGGGTAATTCAAACATCCCCGGCGTTTTGCTTCCGCTCTTTAGCGTGGCTTCGATAATGGATTTGATTTCAGCTTTGTTCATTCTGCTCTCCGGTTATGAAACTAATTGAAGCATTGGCTTACGCGCAACATACTGCGGGTAAATGTCTTTGAGGCAGGTCGTGAACGATTCATCATCTATCCCGAACGACTCGCAGATCAGTACGCGGTAATCGTCAAGGAGGACAGCAACCTCTTCGTATGAATTGCAGAATTGCAGGTTAGCTTGAACAGCGTTAATTTTATTTACGTCAATTGTTCTCGGAAGCTTTCCGCCAAGTCTGACAGTGGCATCAATGATGCAAAAGATTCGAGCGCGATCAAAAACCTCATCTTCTCTGACAATCAGGCCGAACTTTTTGCCTGAAAGACTGTAATGCTTCGTTTCAGCCTGAATCCGTCCTCGGTCATAGCCACTATCCTCTGCCGCAAAAACTTTACAGGTCAGCTCACGATTCAACGCCACAATGATTGGCTGATGTTCCTCACGTAAAGTTGCCAGATCAATGTTGTACTTCTTGGCAATCGTTTCAAGTGTCTCTCTAACGATTCGGCCTACTTCCACGCCATCAATGCTTTCACTTTCCTGTCGGTGATATTTCCGCTCAAGCCTTATGTAGTCTTTCATTACGCCTGTGATACTGGCGAGTACTTCTTCGCTGTACGTTTCCATGATTTATTCCTCTGTGCTGCTTGGTATGTTGTTCCGATTGTTGTTAATCCATAAAGGCTGCAATTTGCTTCACACAGTCATTAAATACATCGTCGCTTAATCCATACGACAGCTTTAGTACACTTCGATATTCATCAAGGGCAGCAATAATTGCAGCGATGCTGGCAGACGAAACGAGCCCACTGTGAATATCAAAAAGCTGCGGATCAGCTATTAAGTCTGGCTTGATATAGCCCTGTTTCAGCATGGCTTCGATAATTCGGCGAGCATGAATTGTTTTGCTACGCTCATA
This sequence comes from Gallionellaceae bacterium, assembly GCA_030690855.1. Lineage (GTDB taxonomy): Bacteria > Pseudomonadota > Gammaproteobacteria > Burkholderiales > Gallionellaceae > PALSA-1006. The sequence continues at coordinate 3,224 of JAUYFR010000070.1, read as the reverse complement.
GCCTTTTGCCTCGGCTATCAGAACCTTTTCAGCACACTCTTTTTGCAGCGCTACCAAAATAGGCCGATGTATTTCTCGAAGCCGATCACGTTTCATAAGACATAGATCTGAAATCGTATTGAGGGTTAATTCAACAACTCTGCTAGATTCAACGCCGTCCATGATTTACTCCTTTGTGTAGCACTCAGCCAAATGCTGAACGCCTTCTGTAATTTGCCGTCTTAATTGAACTGGCTTAACTACTTCTACCGCCTCACCGAACCCTTGCAACCACCATCGCAGTTGCAGCGTCTCTAACACCGTTGCCGTGAGTTGAACGCGCCCATCCGGTAGCTCTGTCATGGTCTGATCTTCCGACAAAGGCGTTTCATACAAATGGGCTGCTACTTCGGCGGTGAAAACTGCCTTGAGGCGGATTATGTCTTTTGGAAACCATCCCAGCGCACCGGAAGCGATGTAAGCATCCAGATCAAAGTCAGCGGGTATTGAAATTGATTCCGCCAACAACTCAGCGGCCAGAATACGATGCAGCGCAAGAATGCGTATCTGCGGATAATTCTTGATGGTGCAAACCAGATACAGCACTTGCCCACGTTGCACTAACCCCAAAGCATGAACCGGATAACTTTCTGCTTTGCTCGCTTCACGCTTTTGATACTTGATATGGCATTGCCTCTCATTCAACAATGCTTCGTGCAAGGTCGCCTGTACGGTTTCATCTATCTTGGGTGCGAGCAACGGCTGAGACGCAGGGATCACCCGCACCTTGTGTTGCCATCCGGCAATGCCTGAATGTTGCTCTAGCGCAGACAGCTTTTGTTCGGCGAGGGCGAAGTAAGGTTGAAGCTGGGCAATGGTGGAAGCTGGCAACAGATTGCGCAGATGCTCACGCGATAACAGCAGGGTAATCGCCTCGCTATTGGAAATGCCCGGCAGATCGAATGCTGGCGCATCTTTTTGCCAACTCCATCCAAAGGGGCGACTCCGCTCATCCGACACCAGCGGAAAAATGCTGGCTAACGATTGCAGGTCACGCTCTACCGTTCGCTTGCCGACTGCGAAACCATCGGCATTCAAACTGGCACACAGCAAGGTAGCAGTCACCTTACGCGGATGACGTGTAATCATGCGCAGGGTTTGCCATTGACGCAACAGAGTTTCAGGAGTGAAGGACACGTTAACGCCTCGGCTAATTGGCTACTTGAAGAACTCTGTCACTACTGATGCTAGCAGCACAAAACCCAGAAATAGAACGACGGGTAAAACAGTAATCACGAACAGTATGTGTAGCATGGCAGCCTCCGTTGACTTGATGTGCTGCCATTCTAGGGGAGGGATGCGACAGACTGAGACGCATCCAAAACTACATTCTGAAAAGAATAAATACTGTGAGGCCGATGGCCAACACTAGTGATACGCCTAGCATAATCTGCAAACGTCCCAATTTTAGACTCACGTTCGATTGATACTCTTCAAATTGCCTGGAAATGGTATCCAATTTTTGATCGACTCCTATCGAGAACGCCTTTTCTGAATCCAGATCACTGCGAACAGTTTTTAACTCTGTGTTATTAACAGCCAGCGCGTTATTAAGCAAAGATGTTGCCCCCGAAAGCTCACCAATCTGACTGCCTAATTCACCGTGCTTGCCTTCAACTAATTTAATAGCCTCACGCTGACTTTGGGCTTCAGTTTCTACACGTTTAAAATCTTCCTGAAGTGTGGATATTAAATTTTCTGCTATTTCCAATTGCGCAATCGCCTCGTCGCGAAGTTGATTGATACTTTTGTTCGTCTCAAATGCCAAGTTAGACATCGATGCGTGAATAGAGCTTAGAGCATTGTCTGTTTGAGATTGAATCTGCGCTTCAATGAGACCAACTTGGCGTAACGAGTCAGCAAGTTTTGTATCAACAGATTTTTCTAAAATGGCTTTTGTGCCTTTGACATCATTCGCGATAGCAACGAGTTGTTGTGCACCGTCTCGCGTTAATCCCTTGAGCTCAAAATAATGGTCAAGTAAATTTTTAATTTCGGTACTCTTCGCTGCTAAATCTTTATGTTGCTCTTCAAGCAAATTATTATGGCGCTCGATATTGTTGGTTTGTGTCCGGATTGTTTTTTGTTGTTCGGATAATAAAATTTGTTGCTTTTCTAGATACTGCGATTGCACAATGCTTAACACCATCAACTGCCCAACTGCTTTCGAATACTCAGCCTGTACCTCAACTGCTGATAATTGAGCATCCTCAATCTCGTCGTTATTCCACCAACTACTAAATATGTTCCGCTTCTCATGCTTATCACGAATTTTTTTAAAGTCCCCCAATTTTTTATGATTATCTTTGAAGTTCTTTAATAAGACATCCATATCGATCTGCTGCAAAAGGTCTGCCGGTAATTGAACTTGAGCCATTGCATGAATAATTTCAGACATTTGTTGATCCCATGTTGTTTAGTGTGTAACTTTCAATCGACTCCAGAATCTCCATGTCCGCCTTAACCATCCCGGGGAAATTTTCTTTGCTTACCATGATGGTATCTGACATCGCAGAGTTAGAGGTTTCAGCATGCCCTAACGTCAACATCAAGCTAGCCGCACTCTTATTCAGGTTGAATTCTATTTCTACATACTGATGAATGCAGAGTTGGTAGTGCGCCGAATTGCGAAATTGTGCATCCAGCATTTGCCCCATTTTCTCAAATACAGCAGCACTGGCTTCAAAGTTAGCCATCTGCGCTTCAAGCATTTCCGTACCACTAGAATTTAGCCAATCGAACATACGATCAATCCCGTAGATCACAAGTGCAATTACGATCCCAGTCAAAATGGCTGTTAGTGCAGGCGCAATTGTGTCAGCAAATGGCGCAAGGAGCGGAATTGAGAGAATGAATGTTTTGACAGATTCTTCAAACAACAAGCCTAAACTTGCTCCTACAGCACCCATAATAATTTTAGTCACGGCACGTGCAACCTCAATTCCAGTCATGCCACGAGGTGGCTTCACTAGAAGCTTCATTGCCTCCCACAAATCTTTCATCCTTTCACGAATAACAGTCACGAACTTGGCCGCTGTTGTCCAGATACTATTGATCAGGTAAGTCAATAAATTACTTACAAAGCCTTGAACGCCGCCAGAAACCACAGCTTCAAATATTTTTTCGAGCTTCCCCTGTATTCGTGCCGCAACGTTTTTAATTGCCTGAATGAGGTGATCTACAAA
>JAUYFR010000058.1 GCA_030690855.1 Gallionellaceae bacterium | reverse complement strand
ATCCTTCTCGGCATCTGCGTCGTCGCACTGATCTACAGCATCAGCCTCTACAACAATCTGGTCAGCCTCAAGCATGCGGTCAGCAAGGCTTGGGCTAACATCGATGTGCTGCTCAAACAGCGCCACGATGAGCTGCCCAAGTTGGTCGAGGTGTGCAAACAATACAAACAGTTTGAACAAGAAACCTTGCAGCGCGTGATCGCCGCACGCTCACAAGTGCAAACCGCGCGTGAAGGGCAGGACATCGAAGCCTTGGGTAAAGCCGAAGGCATGTTGCGCATGGGGCTTGGCAGCATCTTTGCAGTGGCAGAAGCCTATCCCGAACTCAAAGCCAACGAACATTTCTCGCAATTGCTCAGCCGCATCACCGGGCTGGAAAACGGCATCGCAGACCGTCGCGAGCTGTATAACGAGTCAGTCAATATCTACAACGTGGGCATTGAGCAGTTTCCTGCCGTGCTTGTCGCCAATATGTTTGCGTTCGGCAGCAAGCCCTTGCTTGAATTTTCCAGCGCAGAAAAAGCCGATGTCGATATGAAGTCGCTATTTAATTAAGCTTCGTCATTCCGGCGTAGGCCGGAATCCAGATGATTAAAGATTTCCCGCGCAAGCGGGGCCACATCAAGGTTTTGTCTGCTTCGCAGAGTATTTTTTATGACTGGATTCCGGCCTACGCCGGAATGACGGCCCAATAAATTCCGGGAAAATCCACACCGATGAGGCTCTCTCCTCCATGCTGACTAATCACAAGCTTTTTACCAAATTGCGCCGCCAATACGCGGCACTCGTCACCTCCGGCGCGCAGCTCATTTTGCTTGCCATCGCGGCGCAGATGGACGATCCACTGGCATGGATTTGGTGTTTAGCGCTGATGGCACTGATCAGCTTGTTTGCATGGTTTTCCGCCTTAACCCGCTTACGTACCATCACCGGCACACCCACCTCTAAAATCGCTTCGGCAGCACAGGGCTATGTCGAACTCATTGGTCAGGGAAATTATTTCGACGGCACACCGATCATTAGCAACCTCATGCAACTCCCCTGCCTTTGGTATCGCTACCGAGTCGAAAGAAAAAATGGCAAGAACGAATGGCGCACCGAAAGTAGCGGTGAAAGCTCCGCGCCTTTTTTACTTGAAGATGGTAGTGCAAGCTGTGTGGTTGACCCAAGCACCGCAGAAATTATCACCAACAACCACGACACTTGGACGCAGGGCGAATATCGCTACAACGAATGGAGACTACTAAAGATTGATTCAATCTACGCGATTGGCGAATTTAAAACCGTAGGCGGCAGCACCACCACAATCACACATAAAGAGCTGGTGAACCAAGTGCTAACGGAATGGAAAATGGATAACGACGATTTACTCAAGCGCTTCGATCTCAATCAAAACGGCTTGTTAGATATGGATGAATGGATGCTGGCGCGGCAAGCCGCAAAGCGAGAAGCAAGCAAACGTCTTGAGGTAGCTCGTGCCGAAGCCGACGCCAATTTTTTAATGCGCCCTCACGATGGACGATTGTTTTTGATTAGCAATCTTTCACCAGACAAACTCGCCCGTAAATACTACTGGTGGGCATGGATTCATCTGGTGATTTTTTGGGGGGCGCTGGGTGGGGTAATTGCCATAGCGAAATAGCTCTAAACAACTGTTTTTTTACTCAAGCCGCACGAGCGTGCTGCACGTCAAGAGGGTAGGCACCATTGGCTCTCGCTTCTAACAAGACAACTTCGACTGCACTACCATCCTCTGCATAACTAATATGCGTATTCCAATTTTGCGATATTTCACGTGTGATCGGTTTATCTGACAACCGTATCACGAGGATATCGTCTTCATCAAAATAAGTGGTGCGCATTTACTTCCCTTCCAACGCTTCCCACCTAGCCATCAACTGCAACAACTCATCCTCAATCACTGCCGCGCGTTCTTGCAACTGTTTAGCGTGAGTGGGATTGTCGCGATACAAATCGCCCGCACCTAATGCTGCTACCAGCTCTTCTTGCTCACGCTCTAGCTTTTCAATTTTTTGCGGAATTTCTTCCAGCTCTTTTTGTTCTTTAAAACTCAACTTTTTTGACGATTTTGCTTTGGGCGTTTCGACCTTTACTTCAGCCTTAGGAGGAGTGGATTTAGCGATGACGCTTTGCCCAGCTTCATATTTCTTCACCCGCACCCAGTCTTCGTAGCCACCGACGTATTCCATCAGTTTGCCATCGCCCTCAAAGGCAATCACCTGCGTCACCACGTTGTCCAAGAAAGATCGGTCATGACTCACTAGGAATAACGTGCCATCGTAATTCGCCAATAATTCTTCCAGCAGTTCCAATGTTTCAATATCGAGATCGTTGGTCGGCTCATCCAATACCAACACGTTAGCGGGGCGTGTGAATAAGCGCGCCAATAGCAAACGATTACGCTCACCGCCCGACAAACTTTTGACTGGAGAGCGAGCACGCTCTGGCGCAAATAGAAAGTCACCAAGATAGCTGATGACGTGTTTTCGTTGCCCAGATATCTCAATAAAATCAGAGCCTTGGCTAATAGTGTCAGCCAGTGTCGCTTCTTCATTAAGTTGCGCGCGCAACTGGTCAAAATAGGCCACACTGAGCTTCGTACCCATCTTCACTTCACCACTATCCGGTGCCAACTCGCCCAAAATAATTTTCAGCAAGGTGCTCTTACCTGCACCGTTCGGCCCCAGTAAACCAATCTTGTCGCCACGCTGAATACGGCAAGAAAAACCGTCAATGATTTTGCGCTCACCATAAGTCTTACTGACGTTTTCTAACTCAGCAACCAACTTGCCAGAGCGCTCACCCGTCTCCACGTTCAGCTCAACTTTACCTACCCGATCACGGCGTGCCGCGCGGTCAAGACGTAATTGCTCCAAGCGGCGTACCCGACCTTCGTTACGCACGCCACGCGCCTTGATGCCCTGACGTATCCACACCTCTTCTTGCGCCAGCACTTTGTCAAACTTAGCACTGTGTACTGCTTCGTCCGCCAACATCTGCTCTTTAAGTTTTTGATAGGCCGAAAAGTTGCCAGGGAAGCTGGCCATTTTGCCGCGATCTAATTCAACAATGCGCGTGGTGACG
>JAUYFR010000054.1 GCA_030690855.1 Gallionellaceae bacterium | reverse complement strand
AATGTGGCGCATGAGTTGACCTCCACTGGTCGAAGCTGTGTGATTATTGATTCAGATTTAGAAACGATTGAGCGCTATTTGATCGCTCATCCAGGGCAGTTTTATTTACATGGCGACGCCACTGATAACGACGTGCTGTTGGCAGCAGGCGTGCTACGTGCTAAAGGGGTTTTCGCCGTAGCACATGACGATAGTCAAAATTTGGTGATTAGTTTAAGCGCCAAGCAACTCAATCCTCTATCGCGCGTTGTCGCACGGTGCCACGATGTTAAAAATGCGGAGAAAACACGTCGTGCCGGCGCCGATGAAATTGTCTCCCCTGACTTTACCGGTGGCTTGCGAATTGTGTCAGCGATGGTGCGCCCACACGTGGTGTCGTTTTTGGACGACATGTTGAAATCTGAAGCCAGCGTGCGGATGGAAGAAATAAAAGTTCCAGAGGATTTAACCGGTAAGCCATTGACGGTTTTGTATCAGGGTAATGCTGATTGTCTGGTGCTGGCAGTGCGCAATAAAACAAACCAGTGGCTGTTTAATCCACCCGCGAATCAGATTGTTACGGGAGGCGATGTGCTGATGGTAATGACCACGCCTGATGGTAGGGCAAGGATGGAGCAGTTGATGCAGGGCGCGGGTTAATCGTTCTTTGATCTGCGTTCTTCAAGCAGTCTAGTAAATTCTTGCACGATAGCAGTCGTGCTAAAAGTACTGTTCACCCAATCACGCCCCTTGCTGCTGAGTCGCATGCGTAGCTCAGTGTCTTTCGCTAATTTAAAAATAGCCTCTCGCCATGCAGGTACATCGCCTGCTGGCAGTAGCAACCCCGTGATATTAGGTTGTAGAGTTTCAGATAGGCCGCCGTTATTGCTGCACAACACAGGTAGGCCACAGGCTTGAGCCTCGATTGAGACACGTCCAAAAGCTTCATTGCCGATAGTTGGCATCGCAAGCATGTCGATAGCCGCATAGTACGGTAAGACGTTGGGTGACCAAGTGTGCCACGTATGTTGAGAGGCAAAGCCGCTGTTCTGAAACTTGGTTTTCAATTCTTCAAGCGCCAATCCTTCGCCTACCCATAATGCTTTGAGATTTGGCACTTCGGCCATCACCTGATTAATCGCGTCGCATAGCGGGAGCATGCCTTTATCTGGGTGCATCGCGCCGATGTAGCCAATCACCACATCGCTGTCATTAAAGCCCATTAATTTACGCGTTTTTTTACGTAATGCTGGATCGTGCTGGAAGTGATTTAGGTCGAGGGGGTTGTAGAGCAAATCAATTTGCGCAGCATCCACGCCACGCGCAATAAAATTTTTGCGCATGTATTCTGAGATGACGATGAAACGATGCGCCAAGTGTGGAATGAAATGGTGCGTGAAAAAACGTAAGGGGTAGTCCATGTGTTTGAACAGCGCCAACTTCACGCCGCGCAAACGTGCAATCACCGCTAGCGGCCAATACTCTTTGCTGAAACTACCGACAATCCAATCAGGTTTGAATTCACTCACTGCGCGCCACACCGCGATGATGCCTCGAGGGTCAAAAGCGTTACGGAATATTCCTTGATAAAGCTTTACCTCACTACCTGCTAATCCTTTGTGAATAGGCGTATCAAAGCGAATGACTGCGGCAACTTCATGGCCCGCTTCGCTCATCGCTTTAGCGAGGGTAACGAGGTGGCTTTCAGTGCCGCCTCCCCCATTATGCGTGCCAACGAAGAGAATTTTCATCCGCGTTTATCCTCGTAATTGCCGAATAGCTTCAAGAGAAAAAGATGCGGTAAAGTGCTGCCACTGACCAATACACGACGGAAGAGCATGGGGTTATCACCCGTTCGTGCGCGACCTCGTTGCACGGTGGTGGCTGCATCGTAGCCCACCTCACGCGTTGCACTAACCACGCGCTCATCGAGATCACCGTAGGGATAGCAAAACTGTGTCACGGGCTGGCCGATTAGTTTTTCTAAATCAGTTTTACTGCCAGCAATTTCATTTTTCAATTCATCGTCTGTGCAGCCGGTTAGGCGAGGATGAGTGCGTGAATGCGCGCCAACTTCCATGCCCGCCCCATGCCACTTCAGAATTTGCCCCTCGCTCATTAATGCTTTTCGAACATTGAGTTTCCCTGCATCCCATTGATTATATTGTCCTATTTTATTGCTGATGAAATAGCAAGTGGCGCTGAAATTGTTTTTTTGCAAAATAGGGAGTGCATCTTCAAGTGTATCCACATAACCATCATCGAAGGTGATGACCGCCACTCGGCCTTGCTTCTCGCCACGTAAATAAGGCATCGCGGCAGACATGGAAAGCCCTTGATAGCCCAGCATTCGCAACATCCACATCTGTCGTGCAAAGGCGCTTTTGCGCACGTAAAGATTACGCAACTTAGCGCCCTCGGGCGGCACGCCAATGTTGTGGTACATCAGGATGGGGATGATGCTCAAGCTTTGCTCACCAGCTCTTTCAACACGAATGGCAAGATGCCACCCGCACGGTAGTAGTCCACTTCAATCGGTGTGTCGATGCGTAGTAGCAAAGCAACGTTTTGCTTGCTGCCGTCTTTACGCGTGATGGTGAGTGTGACGTCTTGTTGCGGTTTGATCTCACCTGCAATGCCGCTGATGTCAAAAGTTTCATCACCCGTTAGATTCAACGCAGACGTTGTATCGCTGCCTTTGAATTGCAGAGGCAGCACGCCCATGCCGACCAAATTACTGCGGTGGATACGTTCGTAAGATTTCGCAATTACTGCTTTAACGCCAAGTAGCTGGGTACCTTTGGCTGCCCAGTCACGTGATGAGCCGGTGCCATATTCTTCACCCGCGAAGATCACGGTCGGTGTGCCGTCGGCGATGTGTTTCATCGCGGCATCGTAGATCGCCATCTGTTCGTTTTTGTACAGGGTGTAGCCGCCTTCGGTGCGAGAGCCGTCTGCGTTAACGGGCAGCATCAAATTCTTGATGCGCACGTTGGCGAAGGTGCCACGCATCATCACTTCGTGGTTGCCGCGTCGAGCGCCGTAGCTGTTGAAATCTTTCACAGTGACTTTGTGTTCTTGCAGATATTTGCCTGCTGGCGTGGTGGGTTTGAAGCTGCCTGCGGGGCTGATGTGATCGGTGGTGACCGAATCGCCGAGCAGCATTAAGGCTTTGGCAGATTTAATGTCGCCAACTTTAGGTACAGCAGCATCGAAGAACGGAGGGCGCGCAATGTAAGTGGAATCGTCCCACTGGTATTGATTGCCAGTCGGTGCCGCGATGGCGTTCCACAGCGGCAGGTCTTTGGTGAGGTCGCTGTACAAGCGCTGATACACCGCTGGATCAGAGGCGTACTTCATCACGGTTTGCACCTCATGACTATTGGGCCAAATATCTTTTAGATAAACCGGTTGGCCATCTTTGCCCTTGCCCAGAGGCTCAGTGTCGAGGTTGATATTCATCTTGCCCGCGATGGCGTAAGCGACAACCAATGGTGGTGAGGCGAGGAAGTTGGCTTTCAAATTCGGGTGAATACGTGCTTCAAAATTGCGGTTGCCGGAGAGCACGGCGGCGCAGATCAAATTATTGTCGGTGATGGTTTTGTCGATATCTTCACGTAGTGGCCCCGCGTTGCCGATACAGGTGGTGCAACCGTACGCTGCTACGCCAAATCCTAACTGGGTCAGCGGGTCTAGCAAGCCCGCGTTGGTCAGATATTCGGTGACGACGCGAGAGCCGGGAGCAAGGGTGGTCTTGATGTGTGGTGCAACTTTCAAACCTTTGGCCAAGGCTTTTTTTGCTAGCAAGCCAGCGGCTAACAACACGCCGGGGTTGGAGGTGTTGGTACATGAGGTGATGGCGGCGATGAGTACGTCGCCGTTGCCGATCTCCAGATTATCTGTGCCTGTCGCGTAGCGTGTATTGAGTTGATCTGCAGGTTGGTTAAAGCCGTTCTCCGCGAGGGGTTTGCTAAACAATGAATTGAACGTGTCGCGCATCGCAGGCAAGGTGATACGGTCTTGCGGACGCTTAGGCCCTGCCAGTGAAGGAACAATACTATCGAGATCGAGTTCCACCACGCTGCTGTAATCAATGCTGCCCGCAGCAGGAATGCCGAACAGCCCTTGCGCTTTGAAGTACGATTCGAAGGTGTCCACTTCATCGGCAGTACGGCCCGTGTTTTTCATGAACTGTACGGTGACATCATCCACAGGGAAGAAGCCCATCGTTGCGCCGTATTCGGGAGCCATGTTGGCGATGGTGGCGCGGTCTGGCAGGGTGAGGGCAGAGGTGCCTTCACCGAAAAATTCGACGAATTTGCCAACGACCTTGTGCTTGCGCATCAGCTCGGTGACAGTAAGTACTAAGTCAGTGGCGGTCACGCCTTCGCGTAATTTGCCCTTTAGATTCACGCCGACCACATCAGGTGTCAGGAAATATACGGGCTGACCGAGCATGCCCGCTTCCGCCTCAATGCCGCCCACACCCCAACCCACCACGCCGATGCCGTTAATCATGGTGGTGTGAGAATCTGTGCCGACCAAGGTGTCGGGATAAGTCACACCGTCTTTTTGCAGTACGCCGCGCGCCAGATATTCCAGATTCACCTGATGCACGATGCCGATGCCGGGTGGTACGACCTTGAACGTGTCGAACGCCTGCATGCCCCATTTCATAAAGCGATAGCGCTCGGTGTTGCGCTCGAACTCCAGCTCCATATTGATCTTGAGTGCGTTCGGGTTGTTGTAACTGTCGATTTGCACCGAGTGATCTACCACCAGATTTACCGGAACTAACGGCTCGATGATCTTCGGGTCTTTGCCCATCGCGGCAGCGGCATCGCGCATGGCGGCGAGGTCAGCCAGTAGCGGCACACCGGTAAAATCTTGCAACACGATACGAGCCACGATGAAGGGAATCTCTTCGGTGCGCTCGGCGTTGGGCTTCCAGTTCGCCAGTTCGCGCACATGTTGCTCGGTTACTTTTTTACCATCGCAATTACGCAGCACTGATTCCAACACGATGCGAATAGAGACGGGTAAGCGAGAGATATTACCGATGCCAGCGGTTTGCAGCGCTGGCAACGAATACAGCGTGGCGGGTTTGCCGCTAGCAAGTTTAAAAGATTGATGACTGTTAAATAGGTTGTGTGACATAGTGAATGCCTCCGAAGTGAATTTACTAATTACTCAATTAAATCAAACTGTTACGAATATTTAGGGCGTCTGCAAAAGAGCTTGAATCGCCTGATGATTGTTTTTTGTGGCGAGCAGTAGTGGTGTTATGCCGGGCTGTTGTTCTGCATTGCGATTAGCTTTTGCATTGAGCAAAAGTTTAACGATTTCAATATGGCCATTGGCAGAGGCTTTATGCAAAGGCGTCCAGCCATCGCTGCTCCCTAAATTAACATCGGCTCCGCCGGCAATTAACGCACCGCAGGTGGCGAGATGTCCGCGTGTTGCCGCTTGCAGTAATGCTGTCCAACCATGTTGGCTTTGCGCATTGAGATCGGCGTGTTTGATAATAAGCAGTTTCACTACGCTGGTAAAACCATTAAAGGCAGCCCAATGGATCGGGCTATAACCAGACCTGTCTTTAATGTGGATATTGGCACCGTTAGCGATAAGCAATTGAGCGATTTCTTCGTTGCCGTTAAATGAAGAAATCATCAACGGAGTCCAGCCACGTTCATCTCTAATATCAAGATCTGCGCCGCTACTGATGAATATGTTAATGACTTTGCTGTTGCCAGATTCGGCTGAGCTTAATAGCCCCTTTGGCGAGCATTCAAAGCCACTGCGCTCAATTTCTCGTTGATGTTCGAGTGCAATGTTTGCCCAGTTATTTTGATCAGCTTGAGGCTGCATGTTTTTAGTGCGCTCCCGCACTTGGCTTAAATAATATATTTCATTAGCCACATCGATAGGAAAGCCTTGGCGCCCTTCACGCGTATTCATCATCAATTCATGAAAATATGCGTCGAGCTGAGGGCTGTCCCAAAGCTCGATCAGTTTTTCAAAAATACGCGGATAACCTTGTTCCAATTTGTGCGGATAAAGACGCGCTACCCCTTGAAGCATTTGCAGCATTGCTTGGTTCATATTCGTGTTTATGGTGATGCGATAAGTTACTTGGACGGCGTATTTTACTCGTTTGGAGTGGTAAGTTCACGCCAGAATTGGGAGATGTTTAATCTGTGGAGTAAGCAACTTATTGGGAAAAAAATGCGACCGCTTCATTCACGTCGCGGGTGCGCTTAAAAGGCGGAAGGCTTTGCCAGATACGCTTGCCATAGTGTTTGGCAATCAAGCGTGGGTCGCAAATCATTAGCACGCCGCGATCTTGCTCGTCGCGAATTAAACGTCCAGCACCTTGTTTGAGATTGATGACGGTGCGTGGGAGCTGATACTCCATAAAAGCATTGCGCCCCTGCTTGGTAATCTGTGCGATGCGTGCGGCAAGTACGGGGTCGTCGGGCGGTGCAAACGGTAGCTTGTCGATGACGACTAAGGACAGCGCTTCGCCACGCACATCGACGCCTTCCCAGAAAGATTGGCTGCCGAGTAAAACCGCGTTGCCGTGTTCACGAAAGCGGCTTAGCAATTCGTTACGTGAGCCTTCGCCCTGAATCATCAGCGGGTATTTCAAATTTTTTCGGTCGAACTCGGCTTGCAATATTTCGTAAGCACGTTGCATCGCTTTTAAGCTGGTAAATAATAAAAACGCACGTCCCTTGCTAGCTTCGATTAAGGGTAGAGCGGCTTGAATCACTGCCTCGGTGTAGCCTTGGCTATTAGGTTCGGGCATTTCTTGTGGGACATAGAGTAGCGCTTGTTCTTGATAGTTGAATGGGCTATCCCAGCACGCGGTGCGAGCGTCTAGTAATCCCATCTCCGCTTGGTAGTGCGCAAAGTTTTGTTTTACCGCGAGTGTTGCAGAGGTGAAAATCCAAGCGCGTGGATGGCTACTAATTTGCTTGGCAAAAATTTCTGCGATTGAAAGTGGTGTGGTGTTCAGCACGACGGCATGGTGAAATATTTCGAGCCAGCGCACTTTGTCGGCGGCAGTTTCATCTTGCCACTGACGTAATTGCAAAGATAAAGCTTGCCCACGTTGCCAGCAGTTTTCTAGGCCTTCGCTGCGCTCGGCTTGTTTTTCTAACAGGTCAGTGAGTGCGATGAGTTGCTTGCTCAGCGTGGCTAACGCATCGGTCCAGCCCGGTAAATCTAGCGTGGCATCGGCGGTCATGCGACCTTCATTTTTTTTGAAGATGAGTCGTAAATCTCGTGCGGCTTTTTCCAGCGCATCGCAGGCCAGTGGTAAGGGCGCGAAGTCTTTTGCGCTGACGATGGCTTCTAACTGGCTATTGCGTGCGAGATCGAATAGTTGCGAGGTGGAAATATTTTCGCCAAAAAATAAACTGGCGGTTTCGGGTAATTGATGCGCCTCGTCGAAGATCACGGTATTGCAAGCGGGTAGTAGCTCTGCCACGCCTTCATCGCGCAACATCACATC
>JAUYFR010000050.1 GCA_030690855.1 Gallionellaceae bacterium | reverse complement strand
CACCGTGAGAATGCCATTGTTGATCTCGTAGCGCATATCGACTTGTTTAGCGATGCGATCAAGAATTTGCGGCAGTGTCTGGTCAATAGCATTGATGGTGACATTGCCTTGCAAGCCAGGATTGATGTCCACATTGATCTTCGCATCGCGCGCGAGCGCAAATAAAATTTCCTGTGCAGGTACATTTGTTACAACAACGCTATATGTCTCGACCTTGGTGCTTGGCTTCGGTGGTGGCAGAGTTACTGCGCGCATGCTGGCTTGGGGGATCTCGCCGCTATTGAGGGGGCTTGATCCATCGGTTGAGTGAAGGTGGTTGTTTGAAGGAGTGATCGATGAGGTGGAAATAGGTTTTGTTCCGCTACATGCGGACAGGAATACAAAACTCGAAAATAGTAGTGCGTGCTGTAACTTCATTTCTACCCTTACTGGTTATGGGCTAAACGTAACACTTCTACTGGACTTGGGCAATATGCCATTTGGTCTAGTATTGTCCAAAAGGTCAATGAGTTGTAAGAGTTTTTGGATGCCATTTCTCTGTCGATCTTGGCCAGTGATTACTCATCAAGTTCATAAATTGTCACTGCAAACGCATCTTTGTAGCGCTGTGGCATAGCTTTCATTCCCGCACGAGCGGCTTCGCTGTTGGTGTATGCCCCATACAAAATGCGGTAATGGCTCTGATTGTAAATTTTCACAGGGACGATAAATATTTCTGAGAGTTTGTCGATGCCCTTAGCGCGGCTTAAAAAACGCTCGATACGGGCAGCGTTGCTTGATTCGGCATGGTAAAGCTGAATGCTAACGCCGCCTTTGCCTATTTGATGCAGCATTGATTTCGTCGCGGCGAGTCTTTGTTGCAACAAAGTGCCTTTTTCTGGAACTGAAATTGATAGGCTTTGGTCGAGTGCTAGGTTGACGTTGGGTGACGTTGAATCTGTCGAGTCAGGCACGGCGACGGTTGCACTTTCTGCGGGCAGCGGAGTGACCGCAACGGCCGATACTGCGCTTGGCGTAGTCGTGGCAGCATTGGCTACAGGGGGTTGTGGGGTTTCGATTGTGGTGCTGCTCGCGGTTGAATTAGGCGCAAAGTTGGTTTTGCCAATTAACCAGCCCGCGCCAGCAATAACGATAGCTAGGGCAACGGCGGCCCCCGCTAAGGCTGTGTTTTTGTTTTTAAGCCAATGTTTATTTGGAGATATTTCACTATCTCGAATGGCCGCGTGCACATGTTTAACTTCAATGTTGTGAGTGTTTTCCACAAAAGCAGCGAGCAAAGATTTATCAGCCAAGATGTTTACGCGACGCATTAAGCCATTGGAGGCTTTGCCGATTAGTTTGACTGCGGCGGCAGAGAAAATATCTGGTCCGTGATAGCCGGCTGCGCGCATACGGAACATTAAATAAGATTCGATCACTTTTTTGGAAAGTGGCTGCATGTTGAAGTGATGCACGATGCGGTCTTTGAGCTGACGCATATTGGTCTGCTCAAGTTTCTCATCTAACTCGGGTTGACCAAACAGCACAATTTGAATGAGCTTATTTTTGCCAACTTGCAGGTTGTAGAGCAAACGTAATTCTTCTAGGGTATCCAAAGGCATGGCGTGGGCTTCATCCACCAGCACGACGCAACGCTCTCCTTGGTTGTGCTTCTCTACGAGATGGTTATGTAGGTTTTGCAGCAACACACTAACGCGCTGGCCGTCGAGATCAAGCTCTAGCCCGTCAGCGATGGCATATAAAAGTTCGTCGCGGGAGAGGCTAGGGTTGGAGAGGTAGATCGCCTTGATATTGGAGGGCAGACGGTCGAGCAACATGCGACAAAGCATGGTTTTTCCGCTGCCGACTTCGCCACTAATTTTGATGATGCCTTCGCTGTCGGTGATGACGTAGATGAGGGCATCCAGTATTTCGCCGCGATTGGCCCCCGAAAAGAAAAATTCGGTCACCGGGGTGATTTTGAAGGGCGGTTCGGTTAGGCCAAAATGTTCGAGATACATGCGTATCCTCTCTAGTTATTGATTTGCGAATTTTGCATTGTGTATCTTGTGTTTCTGTTGTGCTTCGATACGACTATATAAAGTGGTGCGGGCAATGCCTAATAGCTTAGCGGCTTCACTCATGTTGCCTTGAGCCATATTCATCGCAATATTGATGTGGCGACCAGTATAGTTCATCACTTCTTCATCTAAGTTAAAAACGCCTTGTCGCATAGCGAGTTCGATACTTTCTAAGGCTTCGGTATGTTCTGTGATGGATGGCGATAAATCTAATTCAAGCTCGAGTTGCGATTTGCTGATTTTTTGGCCGGGATACTTTGTTGAAAGGCGAATGACGATATTGCGTAGCTCTCGCGTGTTGCCAGGGAACGAGTAGGTTTCCCATGCTTTTTCGGCATCAGCATCAAGTGAAAAAATAGCTTTTTGTGATTGTTTGGCGAAATGCGCACGAAAGTGTTCAAGCAATAAAAACTTATCTGAACCCAAATTGCGTAGCGGGGGAACTTGGATCGTGAAGATGCTGAGGCGATGGTAGAGGTCGAGTCGAAATGAGCCTTCGCGTACACAGGTTTTTAAATTTCGGTTGGTGGCAGCAACGATGCGGGCGGAGCTCTTGCGGGTTGTGGTTTCGCCGACGCGTTGGAATTCACCGTTTTCGAGCACGCGCAATAGCTTGGATTGCAGATCGAGAGGCAGTTCACCAATCTCGTCTAAGAATAAGGTGCCTTCCCCTGCCTCTTCAAAGAAGCCCGCTTTGGTTGTTGTTGCGCCCGTAAATGAACCCTTGATGTGTCCAAAAAGTGCTGATTCGATTAAGTTCGGCGAGATCGCTGCGCAGTTGAATGTAATGAAAGGCGTAGATTTTTTGAGCGCAAAGCCTTGCAGCGCGGCGGCGACCAATTCTTTACCGCTACCTGATTCACCTTCGATTAATACAGGAAAGGGCGAAGTGGCAAATAGCTCAATTTGGCTACGCATCGCCATGATGGGCGTGCTGTTGCCGATAATAAAATCTTGCTTCTCAGTGACAGTGTCTTGATTGTCGAGTGGAATGCGTAAAGCGCTTTGCAACTGCTGTTTGATCGTTTCGGGAGGGCACGGTTTGGCGATAAATTCTATCGCGCCTAAGGCGCGTGCGTGCCTGGCATTGGCTTGGTCGTCTTGCCCAGAAAGTGCAATCACCTTGATTAAGGGGGAGTGCGCCAAAAGTTCTGCAATGAGCTTAAAGCCTTCTTCTGGACGGTGCGGCGTCGGGGGGAGGCCTAAGTCAACCAGCGCCAAGTCTGGGCTGGAGCTTAGCTCGCGTAGTAATCGAATAGCATGAGGACGGTCTTCAGCTAAGTGGATGTCGAAGTCGTCTGATAGCGCCAGATGTAGGCTGTCACGGATCAGCGGATCGTCATCCACAATTAGCAGTGTGGGAAGATTTTTATTGTTACTCAATGGCTTCAATGGAGCATGCAGAAATTTCGACGGGTCGCAGAATAGCCTTCAATGGCATTGAGCTCAAGTGGGGGACGTCATGTTGTGGATGCTGGGGGGGTGGTTTAGAATGCGCGCTCCTAAAAACAAGTCAGAAGGTTCAGTAGTGTCCTTGCAACCGATTGTCGAAATTCGCGATGTAAATTTCACCTACGACACACGCCCTGTCCTGAAAGGTATCAATATGACCTTTCATAAGGGCAAGGTGATCGCCATTATGGGCGGAAGTGGTTGCGGTAAAACGACGTTATTTCGACTGATCGGTGGCGCGCTCAAGCCCACTAAAGGGGAGATCAAAATCGACGGGCAGGTGATGCACGAGCTGGATCAGGCTGGCCTGTACGAGATACGCCGCAAGATGGGCGTGCTATTTCAGTTTGGTGCGTTGTTCACTGACATGTCGGTCTATGACAACGTTGCTTTTCAAATGCGCGAGCACACTGATTTGCCCGAAGAAATGATTCGTGACTTGGTGATGATGAAGCTGCACGCGGTGGGATTGCGTGGTACGCATGCTTTGATGCCGGCAGAGCTTTCAGGTGGTATGGCGCGCCGTGTGGCGCTGGCCCGTACCATTGCGTTGGATCCCATGTTGATTTTGTACGATGAGCCGTTTGCCGGACTCGACCCGATTTCATTGACCGCGATTGGTTCATCTATTCGTCAATTGAATAACGCGTTGGGCGCCACCTCTGTGGTGGTCACGCACGACGTGCAAGAGTCGCTAAAGATCGTTGATTATATTTACTTTATTTCAGATGGCGTGATCGTTGCCGAGGGCACGCCGGCGGAGATTCAGGCCTCAGATAAACCGTTCGTGCACCAGTTCGTGCATGGCGAGATGGATGGCCCTGTGCCGTTCCAATATCCCGGTGGCGATTACAAAACAGATTTGGGAGTGAGCGCCTGATGCCTTTGATCAGAAGCATGAGAAATATTGGCCATCGCTCAGTTGATACCATCTGGCGTATTGGTTTTGCCGCCCGTTTTTTTGTATTGATTTTGCTGAACTCAGGCATGAGTTTTCGGCGTTTTCACTTGACGGTGAGAGAGTTATTTTTTACCGGTGTGATGTCGCTGATTATTATTTTGGTGGCAGGTTTATTCGTCGGCGTGGTGCTGGGATTGCAAGGCTACGAGACGTTGAAAAGCTATGGCTCAGAATCGGCGCTAGGTACGTTAGTAGCATTAAGTTTGGTGCGTGAGTTAGGGCCAGTGTTGGCCGCTTTGTTATTTGCCAGTCGTGCGGGTTCGGCGATGACGGCAGAGATTGGGCTAATGAAGGCAACCGAACAAATTGCTGCGATGGAGATGATGGCGGTGAATCCGATTGCGCGCGTGGTCGCGCCGCGCTTTTGGGCGGGGGTGATTTCGATGCCCTTACTGGCGGCGATGTTCTCAGCAGTTGGCGTGTTTGGTGGCTATTTGGTTGGAGTGGTGTTTATCGGCGTGGACGAAGGTTCGTTCTGGTCGCAGATGCAAAGCTCAGTCGATTTTCAGCATGACATCATGAACGGCGTGTTAAAAAGTTTTGTATTTGGCGTGGCCGTAACAGTCATCTCTTTGTTTGAAGGGTTTGATGCGCCGCCTACCGCAGAGGGCGTTTCGGGCGCAACGACGCGCACTGTGGTGCAATCTTCGGTGGTTGTTTTATTACTAGATGTTGTATTGACGGCAATTATGTTTCGGGGGATTTAATTTATGGAACGCACCGCATTGGATTTATGGGTTGGCGCTTTTGTGTTGGCAGGCTTGGCTGCGCTGGCGATCTTGGCTTTTAAGGTCGGTAACTTAAGTTCTTACAATGTGTCTGAGTCGTACCAGCTGAAAGCGAACTTCACCAATATCGGGGGGTTGAAGCCGACGGCGGGAGTGAGAAGCGCGGGGGTGTTGATTGGCCGCGTGACTGATATTAAGTTGGACGCGAACCGTTACGAAGCTGAGGTGACGATGAGTATTGATAAGCGCTATCAGTTCCCCAAAGATACGCTGATCAGCATTTTGACTTCGGGATTATTGGGCGAGCAATACATTGGTTTAAAGCCCGGCGCGGATGATGAAATGTTGAAAGATAAAGACATGATTAAGCAGTCGCGTTCAGCGATGGTATTGGAAGATTTGATTGGACAGTTTGTGGCAGGCAAAGCCGAGTCTGCAAAGTAACCAGAGGTAACTATATGAATTTATTGACTAAAATATTTTTTACCGTGGCATTGTTAGGCTTTTCGATAGCGGTGCGGGCGGAAGCGACAACGCCGGATACTTTGGTGAAAAATGTCGTGCAAGAGGTGTTGGTTGCGCTGAAGCAAGACAAGGCTGATAAGAAAAAAATTCAGGCAATGGTGGATGAAAAAGTGCTGCCAATTTTTGATTTCACTTTGTTCACAAAGCGGGCTGTGGGCGTTTCATGGAAATCGGCGACAGCAGAACAAAAGAAAATTTTGGTGGAAGAATTTCGCGATTTGTTGGTGCGCGTATTTATTGCTAAAGCCTTTACCAGTAAAGGCAGTCATACGGTTAAATTTGAGCCGGTGAAATACACGGAA
>JAUYFR010000044.1 GCA_030690855.1 Gallionellaceae bacterium | reverse complement strand
GCTGATCAAAACAAACTGTTTTAGATTTAATATAACTCAATTAAATCAAATAGATACAAAAATTTAACGTTTTTTTGGTTTGTCCCTGCGGTGTTCGTCAGATTCATAATTCTTTGAACCAATGAGCTATTGCTTAGGTTGCGCCCCATTCAAGTTACTGTTGCGAGCGTCCCTCGTGGATGCACCTGATGTAACCGGGAACCGACCCACTTGAACCCAGGTTCAAGACATTGAGTCAACGGCACAGGCGGGGCATTTATTCAGTGCGGTCTTTCGGGGCCGCACTTTTCTTTTGTGGAGATTTAAAGCATGCGTTATTGGCTGATGAAATCTGAACCCGCTGATGTGAGTATCGACGATCTTGCTGCAATGCCTAAGCAAAGTGTCGCTTGGTATGGTGTGCGCAATTATCAGGCGCGCAACTTCATGCGCAACCAAATGCAGATCGGCGATGGCGTGTTTTTTTATCACTCTAATTGCAAAGAACCTGGCATTGCCGGCATCGCTAAAGTCAGCGTGTTGGCCTATCCCGACGCCACGCAATTCGACGCAAAAAATAAATACTTCGACCCCAAAGCCAGCTCTGAAACTCCTCGCTGGTTTAACGTTGATGTGCAGTTGGTGAAAAAAATCGAGCTCA
The DNA here is from genome assembly GCA_030690855.1 of Gallionellaceae bacterium. Classification (GTDB taxonomy): domain Bacteria; phylum Pseudomonadota; class Gammaproteobacteria; order Burkholderiales; family Gallionellaceae; genus PALSA-1006. The sequence goes on along the minus strand of JAUYFR010000044.1, from coordinate 2,218 downwards.
TTTCGCTCAGTGCATTGCGTGGATATCCTGAGCTGGCGAACATGCGTACACTGCAAAAAGGCAATCGCCTATCGATTACGCCTGTCGATCCAGCAGAGTGGGATTTCATCACCACCCAGTTAGTTAAATAATGGAGTGGCTTGCCGCCTATTTATTATTAGGCGCTATTGCTGGCTTTCTTGGCGGCATGTTTGGCATTGGCGGCGGCACGATACTCGTCCCCATTTTGCTGATGCTATTCGAGGCACAGCATTTCCCCTCCCAGCACGCCATGCACTTAGCGCTTGGCAGTTCAATGTCGATCATTCTGTTTACTTCAATCGCCAGCATGCGCAAACACCATCAGCATGGCGCGGTCAATTGGCGCGTCGTATTTAACATCACCCCTGGCATCTTGCTGGGTACAGCGCTTGGCGCGCTGTTCGCTTCTAAAGTTTCGCCGCATTTTTTAACTTTATTCTTCGCGCTATTTGTTTATTTCGCTGCGATACAAATCTTGCTCGACATCCGCCCTCATGCCACTCGCCAACTCCCAGGCATCGGAGGCATGACACTGATGGGCGGTTTTACCGGATGGCTGAGCACGCTGGTTTCCGTCGGAGGTGGAACACTCACCGTTCCCTTTCTTTTATGGTGCAACGTACCCATTCGCCACGCCATCGGCACCGCTTCGGCCATCGGCTTGCCAATCGCCATCGGCGGCACCATTGGCTACATCGTGACCGGTCTTCACGCCGCAGGCTTACCTTCATTCAGCTTAGGTTACGTTTATCTCCCTACCATGTTGGGCTGTGCGCTGATTAGCGTCGCCACTGCTCCACTCGGAGCACAAACCGCACACCGCACTAACGTAGGAATGTTGCGAAAATTATTTGCGGTGTTATTGCTGGCACTGGCCACGAAATTACTATTTAAAGTGCTGAGCTAAAACCGACTAATGAATATCTGGAGAGTGGGAGATGTTTAATCGCTATTTTTTTGATGCACCGTAACGCGGTTTCTACCTTGCTCTTTTGATTGGTAAAGCGCCTCATCTGCCTGCGCTAACAAATCAGTCATCGTTGCGCCTTCGTTATATTTTGCAATGCCGATAGAAATCGTAATGCCACTAATCGTATTTAGATTATCTAAACGGCGAATTTTTCCTTTTTCAATACTCTTACGTACGCTGTTAGCAACACTTTGAGCGCCCTCAACATCAGTCTCTGTAAGCAATACCGCAAACTCTTCGCCCCCAATTCTTGCCACTGAATCTTGTCCACGAATTTTAGATTTAAGTGCCTCCGCAATCGCACGAATTACTTTATCTCCAAGCAAATGTCCGTAGGCGTCGTTAATTTTCTTGAAGTGGTCGATGTCAACCATCAGCAAACACAGCCCTTTAGCGACCCCGGCTTTATCTGCAAGTGCCTGCTTTGACATCTGCTCAAAGCCACGCCGATTCAAAATACCCGTAAGGGGATCAGTCAGCGCCTCACCACGTGCCGATTGCAATTCTTTATTTAATTTTTCAACTTGTTGTTTACTGGCGACCAACTCCGATTGCAGGCTCTGCATCGAGCCGCGCATTTTGTCTGTGTCGCCCGTCATGTCGCTCACCAACGCAACTAATTTTGGCGCGTCAATCGGTTGCTTGAGCGTATCGCCATAGATTTGTAAGCTATTCCCAAATAACGATGCCTGCCTATCTGTTTCTTCAGTGAAACCCGCGATTTTACCTAGCAAATGATGAATGCCCTCATGCAAAACGCGGTGCATCGTTGAGCTGTCATCAGAGACATGCTTGTCATAAAGCTTATCGATAATCTCACTGGTGATTTGCAGGTTTTTTTCCAACAAATGCGAAATATCTTCACTCAACGCGGGGTTAATTCCTGCCACCGCTTCGTACCAAACCGTATAGGTGTGCGGCGTGAAGGGGGCGGGGTGCGCCGCCATCTTTTGAATCAACAGCCGCAGTATCTCTGCGCTCGCATTTCGATCTTGCTGATATTTCATATTAAGACTTTCTTATAGAACATATCACTAGTGTCCGGTTAAAAACGATCCCATGACTCTGGAACCCATATCTGATACAGCATACGGAGATTTTCATCGTGTCTCCGACTTGAACGGCGCACAGTCCTTCGTGCAGTCTTCCAGCTTTCCTGCTGCTGGAGATTGCGATGTACGTTGGCAAGCCTTTGTTCGCCCAAGTCATGGACTTCCTGCCATGGAA
>JAUYFR010000038.1 GCA_030690855.1 Gallionellaceae bacterium | reverse complement strand
CGTCAGCAAATTAATTTCCCAGCCTGTTAGTTCACTCGCCAAACGAACGTTTTGACCACCACGTCCGATTGCTTGCGCTAGGTTTTCTTCTTCAACCACCACATCCATACTGTGACGATCTTCGTCCACCACGATGCTACTTACCTCTGCCGGCGCCAAAGCATTAATCACACTAGTAGCAGGATCTTCAGACCAAAGAATAATATCGACACGCTCACCAGCTAATTCGTTCGTAACCGCCTGAACGCGTGAACCGCGCATACCCACACAAGTGCCGATTGGGTCAAGGCGCTGATCATGTGAACGCACTGCAATTTTGGCGCGCGAACCTGGGTCACGAGAAGCGCTAACAATCTCGAGCAAACCCTCTTCAATTTCTGGCACTTCCAACTCAAACAGTTTTGATAAAAACTCTGGTGTAATACGAGAGAGAATAATTTGCGGCCCCCGAACCGTACGATCAACCCGTAATAAATAAGCACGAACTCTATCGCCTACGCGCAGATTCTCTTTTGGAATCATCTGATCGCGTGGCAGCAACGCTTCAATCTTTCCGAATTCAACGATAGCGCTTCCACGCTCGATACGCTTAATCGTGCCAGATACCAAATGTTCACTACGCTCCATGAAGTCAGCCAAAATCTGCTCACGCTCTGCATCACGGATTTTCTGGAAGATCACCTGCTTCGCGGCTTGTGCGCCAATGCGACCAAAGTCGATTGAATCTAAAGGTTCCTCAATGAATTCATCAAGTTGGATATCGGCATTAAGTTTCTGCGCTTCTGCCAATTTAATATGCAAATCAGGCGTCTCAAAAGTTTCATCGTCAGTTACTTGCCAGCAACGGAAAGATTCATATTCGCCTGTTTGGCGATTAATGCTCACACGAACATCAGCCTCTTCCTCGACATAACGCTTCTTTGTTGCAGAAGCCAATGCAGATTCCAGCGCACCGAATACAATTTCCTTATCCACGTTTTTTTCACGCGCCAAGGCATCCACTAACAATAAAACTTCACGACTCATTACAGCCTCCAACCAATTAAACCAACAGCACCATGCTGACGATTTAGATTATTCAAAATTAAAATATTGGCACCAAACGTGCCTTATCCAAATTAGATAACTCAATTTCAACTGCAACACCATCAACCTCTAGTTGCAATACACCATCCTTGAGATCACCCAACACACCTACAAAATTCTTACGTCCATTCATTGGTACACGTAACTTAAGCTGCACCTGCTGCCCACGAAACCGCACGAAGTCAGATTCTTTTTTTACAGGACGATCCAAGCCCGGAGATGAAATTTCCAATCGCCCAAAATCGACCCCCTCAACCGTAAATAAACGTGTTAGCTGATTGCTTACCCGCTCACAGTCTTGAATAGAGATACCTTCAGGTTTATCAATAAAGACGCGCATCAGCCCTCGGCCAGACAACTCCAAATCAACCAGCTCATAACCCAAGCCGATTAGTGTCGATTCCACAAGCTTTGCCACATCCATATCCGTACCCACAAATAAAAAACGGGCTCAAGGCCCATCTAAAACGGCGCGCATTGTAGCAAAGACCTATGCTATTGAAAACAACTCAATAGCTTTGCCACAAAAAATCTTTCTCCACAAAGCAAAATGGCTTGCATTACTGCAAGCCATTTTGCTTGGCGCCCCCAACGAGAATCCAGTTAGCATTATCGCTGTAAAAGGGCGTACCGTATAAAAATAACTTGTTACATTACAATATGTTAGACAATTTAAAATCTAAACTTACTGTGTGAAATTCCTCATAAAATCCATGTAAAAAAGAATTTATAAGAACATTGTACAACGAGGAAAGCTTAGTTTCCTAGTGATGCGCAAAGTGCGAGTGAAATCATGGGAAATTGGCATCCATTCCATTATCTGTGGCTAAAGTCACCCTGCCTTATCACTAATCAAATGCTGAATTAGTGAGCGCAGCTTAGCTGGACGCACGGGCTTATGTAGCAGATGTATTCCCTTCTCACTTACACTCTGCAAAATCTCAGGCGAGGTATCTCCGCTAATCAAAATAAAAGCAGGCTGAATGTTGAAATTCGCTTGAATCCAGTCTGACATTTCAATGCCATTCCCATCCGGTAAGCGGTAATCGCAGATTATTAAATCGTAGTCAGTCTTGCTATGCACTTCTTTCACTTGCGCCAGCGAGGCAGCCATCGACACATGACAGCCCCATGATTCGATAATGCCTTGTGTGCTTTTTCTTACCAAAGGGTCGTCGTCAACCACCAGCACCATTAAACTGTCAAAATCAGTTGCCGATTTTTTATCCTGCATTTCTTCCGATTGTAGCTTTAGCGAATTGAGATCACTTTCTTGCGCATTCACTCTCGGCACGAAAACGGAAAAGACCGCCCCTTTATTAAGCTCCGAGCGCACGACGATCTGATGCCCAAGCAATTTCGAGATTCGGCTCACAATCGCCAATCCTAAACCAAGACCTTTACTACGATCTCGCTCTTGATTGGCTATCTGGACAAACTCTCTGAAAATATTCTGCTGTTCACTTTCATCAATGCCAATACCGTTATCACGCACCTCGATACACAGCTGGCCACTTCGGTAACGACAAGCCAAAAGCACACTGCCGCCCACCGGCGTGTAGCGAATAGCATTACTAAGCAAATTAGCCACGATGCGCCCCAATAAAATTGGATCGCTTTGCACCTTGCTATTGTTAGGGACAACACGCAAAGAAACGCCTTTTTGCGCAGCTAACGGGCCATAGTCTCGGGCAATTCGCATCAGTAAACTCTCTACCGAAAACGTGCTCACATTAGGTGTCACAACGCCCGCATCTAATTTAGAAATATCTAGCAATGCATCTAATAAATTAGAGAGTGCATCAACTGACTCTTCAATCTTACTCACCAACCTTGTTTGCTCTGGCGAGGTCAGTTTAGATTGCAATTCGCCCACAAATAAACCCAAGGCATGCATCGGTTGCCGTAGGTCATGGCTAGCCGCCGCAAGGAAGCGCGTTTTATCGTGGTTTGCATTTTCGGCATCTTCTTTTTTCAAGCGCACCGCTCGCGTTGCTTCTTCGATGCGCGTTTCTAATTGCTCATTGAGCTGTCTCAACTGGCTTTCAGCCAGTTTACGATCAGTAATATCAACGCTCATACAAATCAAATAGAGCGGCTCAGCGTGCGCTCCATAAACAGGCTTTTTAAAGGTTTGTAAGGTGCGGTTTTGCTTGATCTCCGAGTTCCATACCTGCTCTTCAATATGCACAATTTTTCGCCCTGCAAAGACAGCTTTATCATCTGCTAAGAAAGCTGCTAGCTGCTCCGGTGGAAAATATTGGCTCGCATTTGTATTCACTACATTGGCAAATAACAGGCCCCATTGCGCCTCACAGGCACTATTCATTAAAGTAATACGGCTTTGCGCATCTTTAATAAATAATGAAACCGGCATCGTGGTGACAATATCATTCAAGCGTTCTTCACTCGCTCGCAATAGCTCCCGTTGCTTATCTTGCACCTCGCGCTCTTGATGTAACTGCTTAGCCATCTCATTAATACCTTGAGCCAGCTCATTCAATTCACTAATCACCGGCGAAGGAGAAATTCGCACATCTAAATCTCCACCACCAATACGACGTACAACACGATTAAGCGCCAAGATCGGATTCACAATACGATGTGAAAAACGAAGTACAAAAATCACCGTCAACGCAAATGTTAATAATGAAATGAGCAAACTAATACCAATCACATCCCATTTTTCTTTTTGCAAACTGCGCTTACTTATTTTGATGAGAACATCACCTACGGGCCTGACCGTAGCAATATCTGAGGTGGTGCTAGTATCAAATTCATTCAGGTCAATCGTCTTCGCGAGAATGGGTTCTTTAGTCCAAAAATAATCGTCTTTATCCAGTACGACACCGGCTTTGCCGAACACACTCACCACCT
>JAUYFR010000037.1 GCA_030690855.1 Gallionellaceae bacterium | reverse complement strand
AGTCAGCATTGCGTCGCCGCAACCAGAAAAAACCGTTTATATCGAAGCGCAAGAAATTAAAAGTAAAAACCCCGAAGGCATGGAGGCGCACGGTAACGTTGAAATGCAGCAGGGACAACAGAAAGTATTCGCTGATCATTTGTTCTATCAACAAGAAACGGGCGATCTTTCTGCCAATGGCTCGGTTCGGATGGAGCAGCCCAGCGGCTTAATGTCCGGCCCGGATTTAAAAATGAATATGGACAGCAATATTGGCGAAATGACGACGCCTTATTTTCAGTTCAATCCGATCACCTCCGGCCCCAACAAACAAACCGCTGCGCACGGCTCGGCCAAAGTGATGCGTAGCACGGGCAAACTCAGTTATGAATATGACAATGTTACCTACACGACTTGCCCAGCGGGAAACGATGACTGGCTGCTCCACATGTCATGGCTAGAGTTGGATCGCAGCACTCAAATAGGCACAGCCCATAATGCTTGGATTGATTTTATGGGCGTGCCACTGCTGTACACGCCGTGGATGAATTTCCCGCTGGACGGCAGAAGGATGTCTGGATTGTTGGGCCCAGTGTATGGCCGCACCAGCATGGGTGGTGCAGAGCTCACCTTGCCCTATTACTTAAATCTTGCGCCGAACTATGATGCCACTATCGCCCCCCGTGTCATGGAAATGCGAGGCACCTTATTGAATGACGAATTTAGATACATGGGTAAAAGTTTTGCGGGCGAGATGCATTACGATATTTTGCAAAATGACCGTATCACTAACACCGACCGCATTCGCACTGCATTTAAGCATACGCAAAATTTAGGGGGGGGCTTTGGTTTCGCCTCTACGCTAAATCGTGTTTCCGATGATTCTTTTTTCCGCGATTTTTCAAGCACCGTTTATGGTGGCACGCAAAGCCAATTGTTAAATGAGGGTGTGCTGTCTTATGGCGGTGGCTGGTGGTCTGCCATGCTACGTGGGCAGACTTTTCAAACGTTACAAGACGATCTTAAAACCGTAGGCATTCCTTATGAGCGCATGCCACAGCTCAATGTCTCGGCACAAAAAGTTTCGGCAACGAGTCAGATGAATATGGTGAGCGAGTATGTGGATTTCCGTCATCCCACCTTCGTCAACGGCCAGCGTTTTGTCGTCAACCCGTCTTATAGTTTTTTACTCCTGAATGATCCTGGGTATTACCTCAGGCCGAAGTTTGGCATACACCATACGCATTACGTGATGGGCTACAACAATAGCGCGCTTATTCCCGATGCGACAAGGAGTTTGCCTACGTTTAGTTTTGATAGCGGCATGACTTTCGAGCGTGAATTCGCCATGGGTGACGGTGAGTATATTCAAACCCTAGAGCCGCGCATTTACTACGTCAAAATTCCTTATCAAGATCAGAGTTTCTTGCCGATTTACGATACTTCGCAAGCCCCGTTTAACTTCGCGCAAATGTTTACTGAAAATCGATTTTTTGGAAATGACCGCGTAGGTGATGCCAATATGGCAACGACGGCCATCACTACCCGCCTGATCGACAATGAAGGTGGCACAGAACGGCTTAGGATTACGCTTGGCGAGCGCTTTAGTTTTCAGGCGCCACAGGTAAATTTGGGCGCGGCCAATAACAACAGCCGCTCAGATATTTTGTTGGCATTGAATGGCAGAGTTACTAATGCACTCACCTTAGATGGTTTGCTGCAATACGACCCCAATGCTGAACACACCCTTTCTTACAACGGCGCCGCTCGCTTTAAACCAGAAATTGGCAAGGTGCTCAATCTAGGTTATCGCTACACCTACGTCGATGGCACAACTGATCGCGATGTGCGTCAGGGTGATTTTTCCACACAGTGGCCGCTGTTCTGGCATTGGTATGGCGTTTCACGTTGGACCTATTCATTTAATGAGCGGCGAGTTTTGGAGCAACTGGTTGGGCTTGAGTATAATCAGTCATGCTGGATGTTGCGCTTAGTGGCACAAAAGTTCCCATTACCAAACCAAAAAGTTTCTACTGGAATATTTATTCAGCTAGAGCTGCGAGATCTCGTTTCATTAGGATCTGATCCGATGGGTGCTCTGAAATTAAGCGTGCCTGGTTACACCAAGCTAGGCGCTCCAGCGGTCGAACAGCCAGTGCAAAATCTGCCCTAGCCAACTTAACAAATTGAAAGAAGTTTATGACGCGTACTAAATCGGTACAAAGATTTTTGTGGTTACTGCTTGTCTTGAGCCCCTTGGCACAAGCGGCGGAGTCTTCTAAGCAACTCACGCCATTCAACCAAATTCTCGTGGTCGTCAATGACGATGTCATTACGCGACAAGAATTAGATACGCGTTTGGTTATTGTTGCGAATCAACTGAAGAAGCAAGGCACAGCACTTCCCGAAGCTGAGGTATTAGAAAAGCAAATTTTGGAGCGCATGATTGGCGATTTGTTGCAACAACAATTTGCTAAAGAAACGGGCCTGCGTATTGATGATGTGCAATTAGATAAAGCGCTAACGCGTATCGCACAGCAAAACAAACTTGCTTCTCTAGCGGTATTCCGCGCCAAGCTGGAGCAAGAGGGGATTAACTTTAATAAATTCCGCGAAGAAATTCGCACTGAAATTTTATCTGCGCGACTACGCGAGCGCGAAGTCGACAGCAAGTTAATGATTAGCGATAACGAAATTGAAAATTACTTAAAAAATCAGGCCAAGCAGCTAGGTAAAGGCGAAGAGCTTAATCTGGCGCACATCATGGTGGTGGTGCCTGAGCAAGCCAGTGCAGAAAAAATTCAAACCTACAAAGCGCGCGCAGAACAAGCACTGGCGAAGTTACGGGCAGGCGCGCCATTTGCCCAGGTTGCGGCCGGTTTTTCTGATGCACAAGATGCCTTACAGGGCGGACAACTGGGTTGGAAAGCGGCAGATCGTTTGCCGCCACTGTTTGCTGATCCGCTGGTTAAGTTAAAGACGGGTGAGCTGACTGAAATTTTGCGCAGCCCAAACGGTTTTCACATCATCAAGTTGCTAGATCGTCGCAGCAAAGATGCGCCTATCCTTATCACTCAAACTCACGCGCGGCACATTCTTATCAAGACTAGTGAGCTAGTGCCAGAAAATGAAGCGAAAAATCGCTTGGCAGAGATTAAGCAGCGTATCGACAAAGGCGCAGACTTCGCCGAGCAAGCTAAGCTGTTTTCCGAGGATGGTAGCGCGGCGCAGGGTGGCGAT
>JAUYFR010000031.1 GCA_030690855.1 Gallionellaceae bacterium | reverse complement strand
CAAATGATTCTGTTTGATTTTTAACCGGACACTACTGAACTCATACCGAAAATCCTTGTTATTTACAGGTCCATTTTACACGGATACATAATGCGCCAACGGCTTCACCCTACGCCAAAATTTCCACAACATGGGGCGTGTCAATGAAAAGCGTCGAGAAACATCATCCGTCAAGACATCTAAAGTGAGTTGATCCAACTCACCCGCAATCAACTTTTGCAACAGCGGGTTTAAACAACTTTTTTCGAACTCGAGTGCTGATTCACGCCAAGCGTAAAAATCACCACGACGTAACGCGACACTCATTCCCTCCCAAATGTACAGCTCCCGCTCAACACCTACATCTGAAGGAAAGTTTCTTGAACATGGGATATTGGCCGCCTGAGCAAACAATTGCGCCAACTCGCTATCACCATAAATTTTGTCATAAGGCTGCGACACCTTCGTTGCACGTCCCCCTCCCCACAGCCAAATACTATTAGGGGCAGCCACCCCACGCTCAGTTGCCGCTTGAATGAGGGGATGTCCATTAAGAAGCATCTGCACCTCATTCAACACGCCATGCCACTTCAATGAAGAGGAGCCTTGGGGTAAATAGCCGCGCGAATCACGCCCTTCGACTTGATACAGTGAATGGGTAATTAAATCAGGTTCGTTATCTAGCCTCAGGTACCAGCGCGTTGGATGTGGCGCAAAAAAACGCATCCCCATATCAAAAAAATACTCATTGATGCTGGCACACAATTGCTGCGCCTCAGTTAAATCAAGCGTCACATTCGTCTGCAAAATAACCTGTGAGCGATTTAAATTCAGCAGCACCATATCGGCACGTAACCAATAGCCCGTTTCAGGTGCAAGGCCATCTGCCAATAGCGTGACTGGGGCAATCGCAGGGACTTCAAATGAATGACGCAGCCAAGCCTCCAGCGAATTGATCGCTAGCCTCTGCGATGTGCATCGTGCAAGAATTTTCTCCAACACGGGCAAGGCCAAATTCGCGCAAACCTCTTTCGCTAAAGAGCTAGGCAGAAATAAATCGGGAACAACAACATGTACCTTTTTCATATTCAAATCATTCAGCTGCCAAAATTCTCAAGGGAGGCAATTTGCGAATGTGCTGTGTCGCAAGCCATCCCGCTACAGTCACAATTAACACTCCACCTAAGAGTCCCACAAACCATATACTTAAACTCGCTTGATATTGAATCTCCAATACAAAGTGCGCTAATGCCCACCCCAACAACACTGCACCGCCTGACGCAAATAGGCCGCTGATCGCACCAAGCACTGCAAATTCTGCCAAGTGCAGACCGCGCAAATAGCGGCCGCTAGCCCCTAAGGTTCGCAGGATAGCCGCCTCTTGGCTACGTTCATCTTGAGTAGATAAGATTGCCGCATAAAGCACCGCTAATCCTGAAAATAAGGTAAACAAAAATACCGCACTGATGGTCTGCGCGATTTGATCCATGATGGTGCGAATTTGCGCAATCACCGCCCCGGTGTCGATCAATAAGATATTAGGAAGTTCACGTGACAACTCATCCCCGACAGCCACCTTTTCAGTCGGCAAATAAAAACTGCTGAGATAACTGGTTGGAAAGTCTTTCAGCAATGTCGGCGTAGCAATCACAAAGAAATTAACCTTCATCGAGTCCCACTGCACATTGCGCAAGCTAGTGACTCGCGCCGAAAACTGATTCCCTGCGACATCGTAAGTTAGCTTATCCCCGAGATGAATGCCGAGCGTTTTCGCAATGCCCTCTTCTACCGATAGTTCATCCGTCGAGTCAGGCTTCCACCACGCCCCACTCACCAAGCTGTTCCACGCTGGCATTTGTTGCATATAGGACAAATTAAATTCCCGCTCCACCAAACCTCGTGCGCGTGGATCCGCGTAATCATCGCCGCGAATCGTTCGCTCGTTTATCGCGATGAGCCGTCCTCTCACCATCGGTAACAGCTCAGGCGCTAGGAGCGCCCGCTTGGCAAAAAAATCAATGAGTGGCTGAGATTGATCTGGCTGAATATTCACGATAAAACGATTGGGCGCATCCGCTGGCAACTTGCCTTGCCAGCTCTGCAAAAGATCAGCTCGTACCAGCGTCAATACCAACAACGCCATTCCTCCGAGACTTAAGGCAACCACTTGCACCGAAGCATTACGACCATGTCGCGCCAAATTATTGAACGCATGCTTCCACGGTGATCTAAAAACAAACGCATATTTAGCAAAAGTTTTTAATAGCAGCCAAGCTAACAAACCAAAAATCAGTAGTCCAATGAGCAAACCGGTCAATACGGCCAAGCCCAGCTTTAACGATCCCGCATGCCAAAGAAATAAGCATGCCAGAGTCAAAATCGAAAATGCATAAATGAACCAAGCGGAGATTTCTGGTGCCCCCATCTCGCGGCGTAACACGCGCAAGGGAGATACTTTGCCTAGCTGTAGCAAGGGTAAAAATGCAAAGCCAATCAGCAACGCAAAGCCGCTCACCGCTGCTTGAAATAAAGGCACCAAGCTAGGTTGTGCTAAATCAGCCTCACGCATGGTGGCAATACTTTCAACTAGGAGTGCCTGAGTGATATATCCCAGCAAGCCACCCAGCAAAACTGCCACAAAACCAAGCAACGCAAATTGGAAGAAAAATAATTTTAAAATTTGTGACTCTTGCGCCCCCATGCAACGCATGACCGCGCAGCCATCCAGATGGCGAAACACAAAACGTCTTGAAGCCAAAGCAATCGCGGCCCCTGCAAGTATGGCTGCAGAGAGCGCAGCAAGACCTAAAAAGTGCTCTGCACGTTCTAGCGCCGTGCGAATTTCAGGACGAGCATCACGCACGTCCTCCAACTTTTCATTACTAGAAATATTTTTTTGCAATTCAGTGCGAAAAGCAGCGATTTGAGATGTCTCGCCTGCCAATAGCAAACGATAAGAAATACGGCTACCTTCTTGCAGCAAATTGGTCGCCGCCAAATCTTGATCGTTTAGTAAAACACGCGGAGCAAAGCTGGCGAAGCCAACCGATTGATCAATATCCTTAACGATACGGGCAGCCACTTTCAGTTGTAGCGCACCTATCCCAATATTGTCACCCACTTGAATATTGAGGCGACGCATCAAACGCTCGTCCGCCCAAACCGTACCTTGCTGCGGAATCTTTGAAGTAGATGGATCAATCTCAATTTTTCCACGCAAGGGATAACCAGCTTCCACCGCCTGGATTTCACTCAGCAGGACCTGTTGGCCAAACGACACCATGCTGGGGAACGTACGAGTTTCCACAACGCTCAACTGATATTGTTTGGCGGATTTTTTATAGCTGGCGGGGAAGTGTCGGCTTGAGGTG
>JAUYFR010000030.1 GCA_030690855.1 Gallionellaceae bacterium | reverse complement strand
ATTGTCTGGGGCGGGGTTCGATGGGTGTGAGGTCAAAGGTAGCGAAAATCGCTGGGTGACGGTCAAGGTGTTTCCCGCCAAATCTGCTAGTGCCGCACAGTCGCTGTATACCGCTGCACTTAAAAAGGCGAAGGCTCGCCCAGGTTATTCTCCCGAGGAAGTTGGCGGAATGGGCGATGCCGCGTACTACGATGTCAACGCTGCTTCCATGCGTATTAAACGCGGCACAGAGAATATCGTGGTCGAGGCGCTCGGTTATGGCGAGCTTGAGAAAATTGTGAAAGACGCCGCCGCAAAAATCGTTGCGAATATGAAATAGCGAATTCAGTCGGGAAATTGCAGGCGGGGTCGATACGTATATTCACTGCCACTCTCGCCTTTTTAGGGAAGGCAGGGGTGGTTGTACCGATCAGGTTTGTGCCCAAGGCAGGCCGTCAAAACGCCAGCCATTGTGTGAGTTACGGTGATGAGTATCGTCCAGATCACCTTCAAAGCCATGTTCGACGTTATAGACATCACTCATTCCCGCATTTTCCAAAGCTATGCCGGCATCAGCGGAGCGGCGACCAGAGCGGCAGATGAGCACGATAGGGCGATTAACACTCGCCGCTTTGCGCACATGTGAAACAAACATGGGATCGATTTCCCAATCCGGTCCATCGACCCAAGGAATATGCATGGAACCCTGTGGATGGCCGACGAACATGTACTCCATCTCGCTTCGCACATCGATAAATACCGCCTCGGGATTGCCTTGCAAGAATTCGTAGGCCTCTTTTGGGTTAAGGTGTTTCATAGCGCTCTCCTTTTTATTTATTGTCTGCCTTGGGGATTATAGTCGCATCATTTACATGCGACGCACCGGGCTAAAAATGGCTCGGTTTTTTGTCGAACCGAAGAGGTGGTCAAAAAATCGCGTTCGATTAAATTTATTCGACTTTTAAATAGGTACGACTGGCTTTAGGTATTGCTCTATTTCATCTGCCTTGACTGGGCGGCTGAATAAATAGCCCTGATATTTTTCACAGTTCAGCCCCTTTAAGAAGTCCAGCTGCTCGGCTGTTTCCACGCCCTCAGCAATGACTTGAATTTTCATTTCGTGCGACATGCTCAACACGGCACGCACAATCGCTGCATCATCTGCATCGGTATGAATGTCGCGCACGAATGATTGGTCCACTTTAAGCATGTCGAGTGGGAATGTTTTGAGTCGGCTGAGTGATGAGTAGCCTGTGCCGAAATCGTCCAGCGACAAGCGTACGCCCAAGGCCTTGAGATCTTGCATGAGTAGCATGCTTGTCTCACCCAGCCCCATCAGCACGCTCTCGGTAATTTCGATTTCGAGCAAAGCCGGATCAAATTTAGTTTCTTGCAAAATCGCTTTTACCCGTTCAACGATTTGTCCGCGCTTAAATTGCACACCCGACACGTTGACTGCAATCGGAACCAAATCTAAGCCCTTGGCTTGCCAGATGCGCCCTTGCATACATACTTCGCGCAACACCCACTCGCCAATATCTAAGATTAAACCAGACTCTTCGGCGATAGGAATGAAGCGTAGCGGAGGAATTAATCCCATCGTTGGATGCTGCCAACGAATCAGTGCCTCTAGGCCCACCACATTGCCAGATTCAAGATCAATCTGTGGCTGATACGCCATATACAACTCGTTCTTCACAATGGCGTTGCGTAGCTCCATCTCGAGCTGCAGTTTTTCGGTGATGTTGATGGTCATTTCAGGGCGATAGAATTGCAGCGTATTTCTACCCACCTCTTTCGCGCGGTACATCGCCATATCGGCATTGCGCAACAAAGTGACTGAATCACTGCCATCATCAGGATACATACTGATGCCGATACTTGGCGTGATGGTGAGATCATGCGTCCCCACCACAAATTTTTCACCAAACGCCTCAATCATTTTTTCAGCGACAAAAGCGGCTTCATTTTCAGAGCCAATTTCAGGGAGTACGGCAACGAACTCATCGCCACCAGTGCGCGCAATCGTGTCCGCGCGGCGCAAACATTTCACCATGCGCTCGGCGACTTGCTTGAGTAGCTCGTCACCAACATCATGGCCCAAAGAGTCATTGATATTTTTAAAGTGATCGAGGTCAATGAATAACACACCCACTTTTGCTTGATTTCTTTCGGCCATCGAAAGTGCTTGTGTGATGCGGTCCGTCAGCAATAAACGATTGGGCAAACTGGTCAACGCGTCATGGCTTGCCAAGAACTGCACATGCTCTTCTTCTTTTTTGCGTTCGGTGATGTCGGAATAAATCGCAATATGGTTAATGACTTTACCTGCGTCATCGCGCACCAAACTCAAGATCAGCCACTCGGGGTAGATTTCGCCGTTTTTGCGTTTATTCCAAAGCTCACCGCTCCAACCGTCATACTTAAGGAAGTACTCCCACATGTCGTGATAAAACTCGCGGGTCGTCTTGCCAGAAGCAAACATGCGCGGATTTTTTCCGGCCACCTCGGCTAATTCGTATCCCGAAATGCGCGTAAAGGCCGCATTAACTCGCAAAATATTGTTATGCACATCAGTGATCACAATGGCTTCGGAGTTATTCGCAAAAACCGCAGCGGATAATTTCAACTGCTCTTCAGCATTTTTGCGCTCGACAATTTCCCATGTCAGCGACTTAACCATGGTGTGAATTGCGGTAGAGAGATGCGCTACCTCGCCATCGCCCGCGAACTGGGGCGCTTCATATTGCAGATCACCAGCCGCCACTTTGTCTGCCGCAGCCGCAATGCGTGAAATAGGCTGAGCAATGCGCCGCGCCATCAAAGCGCCGAGGAGTGTGAATAACAATCCTAGACCGATACCCACCCATAAAATGCGCTGTTGCAAAGCATGGGCAGGCGCAAAAGCGATGGCACTGTCTTGACGTACTACCGCTGTCCAGCCAATACCGGGATAGTCGCGATAACCCGCATCGTGGGCATAACCTATCAAGTACTCTTTGCCGTGGGCCCACTTGTCTAGTAGCGCGCCTTTTTTACTACCAGTGCTGATTACTTTCCAAGTGTTTGGTGCGAACTCTTCTAATTTACTACGCGCTTTTTCTGGGCCGGCTAACACTAAGCCATTTTTGCTGAGTAACAATACGTCTACGCCATCGGCTTTGTTTGTCACCAGTGCCTCTTCCGCCCACTTCCAAAAAATGTGTCCACACAATACGCCCTGTAACTCACCCTTTGTGCTGATTACTGGCGCGGCCACATCGATTAAATAAAACATTTCGCCGGTCGGGTTTGGCAATAATTTGGC
>JAUYFR010000019.1 GCA_030690855.1 Gallionellaceae bacterium | reverse complement strand
GCAGAAACGCTTAGTTATGTTCAATCGTTGGCGAAAAATAATCCCAAGCATTACTTTGGACATAATCCGGCAGGAGCGCTAATGGTGTTCGGGCTACTCGCCTTGCTGGCCCTGATTTTTCTAAGCGGCTTAGTAACACTGGCGGTGATTGATTTCGAGGGGCCGTTGCTATTTTTGCTGGATTATTTTGATGATGACATGAGCTATGCCGCGAAAGAGTTTCACGGCATGCTCATAGATGTTGCGCTGGTGTTGATTCCTTTGCACCTGCTAGGCGTGGTGGTAGGTAGCATTCAACATAAAGAAAATCTTGCGCGGTCAATGGTGACTGGTTTGAAGAAAAATATTGCTCACACTGAGTAATCAATTAGGAGTAAAGGTGACATGACTCTTACATTTAGCCCAGAATGTTCGTTAGGCGCTAACCCCTCCCAACCTCCCCTTGTCAAGGGAGGCGCTGGCTTGGCCCTCCCCCTGACAAGGGGGAGCTGGAGGGGGTTAGGTTCTAATGGATTATTTGGGTTTAACCCAAAACAATGGATCGTTACCACATGCCTTGTATTGACGTTTTTAAGTCAAGCATGCGCTGAAACGTTTGACC
The DNA here is from genome assembly GCA_030690855.1 of Gallionellaceae bacterium. Taxonomy (GTDB): domain Bacteria; phylum Pseudomonadota; class Gammaproteobacteria; order Burkholderiales; family Gallionellaceae; genus PALSA-1006. The sequence continues at coordinate 2,809 of JAUYFR010000019.1, read as the reverse complement.
TCTCGTTGCCGGAAAAACGTTTTTATTCACAAGATGCACAATCGTTTTTAATCGCGGCTAATGATGTTGAAACTGGTAAGACTGTAGCGAATATCACGGCAACGCCGCCCGCAGAAGAATTTAAACCGAAGCTTTTCTCAGGCAGCAAGATGCACCAATATCTTGGCGTGAGTACGGCGGTGTTGGCGGGCGCAGCATTTATCACTCATCCTCATCCCACTGACCCCAATGCGCCGCGTGAAACGAATGGCACTCATGCGCAATTAGCTAAAGCCACTGTCGTTGCCGCAGTGGCAACGATTGCTGCCGGCGTGCTTTCCCATTGGGACGATTTTAGTTTAGAAGACGGCTGGACTGACCCAGATAATCTGCACGTCATCCTTGGCGTGACGGGAGCGGCATTGATGGCTTATGCAGTTGATAAATCAGCCAACTCAAGCACAGCCGTTGAGCACGCACGCGAAGCTGAATTAGGTGCTTTAGGAATGATCGTCGCGATCAAATTGACTTGGTAAAGGAAACAAAATGAAATCTAAACTTCAGTCCATTGTGTTGTTTGGGCTTGTAGCGATCAGCATTGAGACTGTCGCAGCACAAAGCCTACTTGAGGCGATTGTCACCCCATTTCGCCAAAAAGAAATTGTGCCTGTCGATAATAAGCAATATCAAGATGAATGCGGTTCCTGCCACTTCGCTTATCCGCCCGGACTCTTGCCGACCAAATCGTGGGAGAAGATGCTGACGGCTGAAGCGTTGCCGAATCACTTTGGTGACAACGCAGAATTGGATGCCGACACGCTCAAGGTAATTTACGACTACGCCATCGCCAATGCGGCCGACAAGTCGTATTACAAGCGCTCACGCAAGATCGCCATCGCCACTGAGAAAATAGAGGCTCCACTTCGCATTACCGAGGTTCGTTACATCAAGCGCAAGCATCACGAACTTTCCGAGAAAATGGTGAAAGGAAATAAAGATGTGAAGTCGTTGAGCTACTGCGATGCCTGCCATACCCAAGCAGCTAAAGGCGTGTTTGATGCAGATACAGTGAAGATTCCAAACCATCCTGACTGGGAAGATTGAGCGCTAACGATTGTATTCTTTATTATCATTACCTTAGCAGTGTTCGCCACACTCAAAAACAGTCTAAAACAGCTACAGTAAAGCCCATAAATTTTCAAAGTGGTACGTTTTTACTACAGTCTGGCAACGCCAGTCTGTGACCACACCCTCACAATTGCGTAGTATTTGTGGCTGTTGAGTTATCACACCTAGTTCGCTATAGTTCGGGCATGGCTTCTAAATCACTACTTGAACACAATCCCCACTTACGCAATGCGCAAGACTATCAACGCGCCTTGCGAATCAATGTACTTTCTTCAACCGCCATCGAAGGGGTCAGAAAAGCGGCTGAACGCGCTCTTTCTCCTGCTCCAGCAAAACAGTCTGCAAAATCCCGCTAACTACTAGCGGCCACTACTTTCCTGAATACCTCTATCATCGGCGCATAGTCGCGCCCCATGCTTGCCCGCACTGCTGCAAAATAAATTTCGCGCTGTTTTCCCTTAATGCCGGAGAAATCCAGCAACGGCAAGGTCACATCGAGAATTTTCGCTGGCATGACCTTCGACACACTTGGGCAAGCTGGCATATTCAGCAAGGCACACCGTTGCATGCGTTGCAAGAGTTGGGCGGATGGTCAGAACGGAAAGGGTGCAACGGTATGCGCACTTATTAAATGAGCATCTTGCCCAATGGGTAGACCGCAGAAATGATACGGTTTTTGTTACAGGAAAAATCAGGGAGACAGGCTTTCAGCCTAACTCTTTGGTTAATGGTGCGCCGGGCACGATGACTCCGGGCATTGGGAGGTGTGGAAGGCATTATTAAGCAATCCATTGTCATAATTGAGGGAATTCCCTTTTTCGAAAAGCTGACCTTGGCGTCCGATCCGGTTTTGAACTTCCTTAAGCTACGGCACGCTTCGGGAATTCATCGATCCACACCGCCAGTTTGGCAACATCGGCTTCTATCTCATCCATGTTAGGGCGGGTTGCTGGCAACTCATCCGATTGCGAATGCTCAAAAACCGAATATCGGGTCATGAAATCGTCAATCATCGCGCAATCATTGACGGTTATCTTCGCCAAGGTGCCGATCCTACCTTGGGTTTGCACCGCCCGTCGAAACCGTATCAACACCTCATTCAAAAGAACGCTTTCTACACAGCGCTCAACAAGAATGCGTAGGTCACTGCACAGACCATTCGCGCGTTCGTCATAGCCAACCACATCACCAGCATCATGCAATTTTCGCAGCTGAGGCACATGCTCATTTTGCATCCGAGTTATGGCGGACTTGGGCTTCAATTCCCGGATGCTGATGTCCTGCACAACGCCTGCGCTTTTTCCAAAACTGCATACCGACTGAATGTGAAGCTCTACCACCGCAGGTGTCTTCGCTAGCTCCGCTTCCTCTTTCAGTTTCTTAATTTCGCTTTCTATCAAAGCCAAGAGAGACAAACGATGGGTGAACACAATCACCTGTCGCGTCTTTGAAAGCTCAATGAGCCTCTTTACGACCTTCTCTTCGAAGTCTTGATCTAATGAGGAAATGGGGTCGTCGAAAATAAAGGGGGATCGGTGCTCCAAGCCTGTAATATCTGCAAGGAAGGCGGCCAGCGCGACGATGCGTGTCTCGCCTTCACTGAGTACGTGCTCTGCGGCGAGCGTGCGTTCCACGCCTTGCAGTGTCAAGCCGAAGGTTATCTTTCCTTTGCCCGCTTGCTTGCTCTCAGGCCTAACCGGCA
>JAUYFR010000012.1 GCA_030690855.1 Gallionellaceae bacterium | reverse complement strand
GAGCCAGGAATCACCCCCGCCACAAGGGTTGCGCTAATTCGTGAGATCGAGCGGCTCTCCACCTTCGATAGCCTCATCAATCGCACACGTCGGCGCGACATCGGCAACTTCACCACACGCAAGCCAGAAACAGTTTCTGTTCCGTTCACCGATGCCCAGCGTTTTTTTCACGATCAGTTAATCGCTACGGCAAGCCAAATTTTTGCGCAAAGCCACGGGCAGCAAGCGATACTATTCATGCTCTCCACTTTGCGGCGGCAGGCGGCCAGTTGTCTCTACGCTCTTGCTCCGTTTATAGATCAATGGCTAGATGGAAAGCTGGACGATCTCGACCTAGCCGAAATCAACGATGATGAAACGGACGAGGTAAAGGTTTTGCCGCCGGGCAGTTTGCAGGCCGAAATTGAACAACTGCGACTAGCCGCAAAAATGCTTGATCCCGCCGACCCCAAGCTGGATGCCTTCCTTTCCATTGTTCGCGACAAACAAAAACTGCCTAACAACAAACTGCTGGTGTTCACCAGTTTCCGTCACACCCTGTTTTATCTGGAACTGAATCTACTTTCAGCGGGCATTCGCATCGGTATAATTCATGGCGGCGTAGCGGACGAAGATCGCCGCGACATCCGTCAACGCTTCGCCCAAGCCAAGGAACAAGCGGACACACTGGATGTGTTGCTCTCAACCGAAGTCGGCAGCGAAGGATTGGACTTCCAGTTCTGCGACGGCATGGTCAATTACGATCTTCCGTGGAACCCGATGCGTATCGAACAGCGTATCGGGCGTATAGACCGCTATGGACAGAAAAGCGAAGTGGTGGTTATCTACAATCTAATCACCCCCGGCACTGTGGATGCCGACATCTACGAACGCTGCCTGTTGCGCATCGGCATATTCCAGCAAGCGTTGGGCGCGAGCGAAGAAATTCTCGGCCAGATCAGCCAGCAACTGCGCGCCATTTATGAGAGTTTCGACCTGACCCCGCAACAACGGCAACAGCGCCTGCAACAATTGGCGGACAACGAACTTCGTGAGATTCAGGAACAGGAGACACTGGAAAGTCGCGCCGCAGAATTGTTTGGTTTGCATCTGCCCAGTGATGATGACCTGACCACCCCCACCAGCGGCTGGATCACGCCGGAAGCATTGCATTCAGCAGCCAGCCTTTATCTGCGTGACCGCTCTGGCAAAGAGCAGGAAGCCATACTTGGCAACCAAGCACTCAAGACCCTCCGGCTGGATACTGATGCGCGCACCCACCTGCTGGAAGATTTTCAGAAATTGAAGACCGACAATCAGGAGGCGAGAGCTTGGGAGCGATGGCTCAAAGGAAATACGCCACACATCGAGATCACCTTCGATCAGGATTGCGCCAGCGACAATCCCATCGGCGCGTGCTCTACAAGGCACGAATATCGAGCGATTCATGACAGGGTTGGCGATACCTGCGCATCCAGATTATTTGACGGCAACATGTCGCCGGAATCAAAGCTCCGGTTCTCACTACGCGCACTCACAACTTGTTCATTGTCTCAGGGCGGCTGCATGGGTTCCGCAAGGTGATGGGATATTTGTTCGCCCAGCAGAAGCTATTCGTGATTTGCTGCCTGAAGGGTTCCCGTTCGATCCGGGCTGGCAATGGCTCAAGGCCATTCAGTTCGGAGAGGAGGCGGTCAAGAAATCCGAGGTATATCGCCAGAATCAGTCTAGTGCGCAGGCGTTTGGTTTTGAATCGGCTGATAGAGCATCTAAATGGGCTGAACTGGATAAACTTGGGGTGTCTCCTGACGAACTCTTGGCTGGACTTAAGAAAAGAGACTTGCCAGACAAAGCATCCCCCAACCCCGAAAGGCGCGCAGGGAAGATAGCCGATGAAACCCGAAGCACCCCGGAAAAAACATGTGAAACCAGAGAACGAACCGTTGATCCAGACTATGGTGGAGCGCAAGGTGACGCGAGAACCTATCTTAAACACCAGTACACAAATGACGACGGGGTAATGTTCTGCCAGCTATGCCAGGACTCGCAACCTGTGATACTAAACGGAGAGCCGCATTTTGAAGCGGTGGATTGCGTGAGCTGCATCAGTTTTCACTACGAACAAAACAACTTGGCGCTCTGCCCCAATCATGCGGCAATGTATAAGAACGGCGGCTTGGCTCCAGATGCCCTTCAGCGCGCCATACTGGAATGCGAAGGTCAGAAAATCCTGCTGAATCTGGCAGGCAACGAGGTTGAACTTTACTTTACCCAGCAACATCTCAGCGACTTGCGTGCAATATTAGCGAATGTCTGCTCTGGGCGAGATTGACCAGCAGGAATGTGTCGAGTGCTGCATGTCGCGACCGCCCGCTGTCGGGCAATGTAATTTTCCAGTCTGCTAAATTGGCTCTATGGCATTTGTCATTTATAACAAGCTTATTGACACCCTACGGCGCTACGCGATATTTAAGAAGGGGGTAGATATGACTCGTAAAAAAATATCTCCGGCAGTAGATTTAGCGTTATGTAAGCTGCAACCGCACATGCAGCGAAGCAGCTTGTATGACTTTCCGGGGTAAAACCATGAGCAATAAAAATGATCGGCAACCAGAATCACTTGAAGAAGTGCTGCTCTACCAGACCGACGATGGCATCACCCGCGTTGAAGTGCGCATGGCAGGTGAAACCGTCTGGCTAAATCAAAACCAGATGGCCGACTTGTTCCTGACCACCAAGCAGAATGTCGGTCAGCACATCCGCAATGTCTTCGCCGAGGGTGAGTTGGCCTCCGAGTCAGTGGTAAAGGTTTCTTTACAACTGCCGCCGATGGCAAGCAGTACCGCACCAAATATTACAACCTGAACGTAATTACGCGATATTTAAGAAGGTGGTAGACATGGCTCGAAAAAATAGCTCTTCGGCACCCGCCATGCAAGATTTGCTAGGCCAGTTGCGCGCGCTGATCGCATCAGCCAGAACCCAAGTGCTGCGTTCGGTTGATGTCATTCAGGTGAAAACCTGCTGGGAGATCGGGCGGCATATTGTCGAATTTGAGCAGGGCGGCGCTACGCGTGCGGACTATGGCAGCAAGCTGATTCCTAACTTGGCGGCTACTTTGACGGCAGAATTTGGCAAGGGGTTTGATAGCTCTAACCTGCGCAAGATGAGGCAGTTTTTTCTTTACTTCCCAATTCGAGACGCAGTGCGTCCCGAATTAAGTTGGACGCATTACCGCATTTTATTGCGGGTAGAAGATGAGCAAGCTCGGCGTTGGTATATGAACGAAACCGCCGAACAAAACTGGGCAAGCCGTGCGCTGGAGCGGCAAATCGGCACGCTGTATTACGAGCGTTTGCTGGTGAGCCAAGACCGCGAACCGGTGCAGGCGGAAGCTCTGGAACAGATTGCGCCGTTGCAAAAATATCCTCGCGAGTTTGTGCGTGACCCGGT
>JAUYFR010000358.1 GCA_030690855.1 Gallionellaceae bacterium | reverse complement strand
GCCGGTGCCGAAATCATCCATGGCAAAGCGCACACCGAAGTTGCGCAGTTCCAGCATTTTTTCGATGGCCTCATCCACGTCTTTCAAAATAAAACTTTCGGTCAGCTCTAGTTTTAAATGCGTGGCGCGGATACCTGTTTTTTTGATGGTTTCTTTGACTTGCGCAACGAAACTGGGTTGGCTCAATTGTCGCGGGCTGACATTGACGGAGAGCTTGATGTTGCGCATCACTGGATCTGCCTCCCAGTGCTTTAGTTGCGCGCAAGCCTGCGCTATTACCCAGTCACCTATCGGCAGAATGATGCCGATTTCTTCAGCCAATGGAATGAATTGCGCAGGCGAGACCATGCCGCGTTGTGGGTGCTGCCAGCGGATCAAGGCTTCAGCGCCAAAAATATGAGCTGAGTCATCCACTTGCATTTGAAAATAGAGCATGAGTTGCTGTTGTTCAATGGATGCGCGCAAATCTTTCTCCAACTCAACGCGGTGCTCCATTTCTGCTTGCATGACGGGGTCAAAAAAACACACCTTATTGCGGCCGGCAGATTTTGCTTGATACATGGCCATATCCGCTTGTTTGAGCACCTCTTCTAAACTTCTTTGATGCCCCCGGAATAGAGTGACGCCGATGCTGGGTGAGCTGTGATGCTCGGCTCCGTTGAGTTGATAGGGGAGGTTGAGTTCAGCGCGAATTTTTTCGGCGATCATTTCAGATTGGTTAGCAGCATCATGCTCCAAGCTGTTGACTGATTCGAGCGCAACCACGAATTCATCCCCGCCCAGCCGCGCCACGGTGTCTCCCTCGCGGACGCTCTGAGTGAGGCGAGTGGCGACTTCTTTCAATAATAAATCCCCGACATCATGCCCCTGCGTATCGTTGATGGTTTTGAAATTATCCAAATCGATGAACATCACCGCGCCGTGCTTACCGCTGCGTGCGCTGATAGACATGCTTTGCATCAGTCTCTCGTGCAGTAGTCTGCGATTAGGCAAGTGAGTCAATGAGTCGTAGAAAGCAAGGCGATGGATTTCTTCTTCGGACTGTTTGTGGAGGGTGATGTCTTGCACCATGAACAACACAACGTGCTCTTCGCCCATCTGTGCCAGTGAGATGTCTGCCATGTAGGAGTGAACGCCCTCATCGTCGTGACGAGTGAAGCCGTAGTCGTTACAGCCTGCGCTGGCCGTCAATATTTCACTGATTTTTTCGTCCAGCGATATGACGTTAAGAAAATTGCCAAGTGAGACGCCATGCCAATTGGCGGCATTACTCAAGTTGAACATGCGCAGCACCGCATTATTCGCCAGCCGGATCTTGCCTTGAGCATCCATCACGATGAAGCCGATTGGCATGCTGCTGACAATCTGTTCGGTATAGCTGCGTGCCAGCAACAGGGCTTGATGTTCGGCATGGAAGTAAGTATCCAGTGCCAGCCCGATGTCGAAGAAGACAATCTTGATCAGCGCGCGACAGGCCTCGAATCCGTGTTTGGGGTCATCGCTGTAGTGAGTCAAAATCAGCGGCATTGCTTCGCTTAGATATTTGCAATAAGCGCTCATGTACCACTTGGGTGTTAACCCGACACGTTGGTGAATTACGCCGATATGCAGGCGATTTTCAACATAAGGAATATCGTAACTGCCTTCGGTGAGCTGGCTGAAATAAACTGCCTGTGCCTGCTTCAGACGGGCGAGTTTGCTTGCATCGTCGAGCAGAGGGCGGATCTCTGGAAAGCGTAGCAGATGATCGTAAAATTCTTCCGTCAGATCATCACGTTGCGCCTCTAATATAGTGTGAATCGCTTTGAGTAAATCTACATCACGTTGTTCGAATGACAGAAATGCTTGGCGCTGTGCGATCTCGGCATCATCTATGCCAATTTCAGACAGCAGTGTAGACGTCAAGCTAGTCATTAGATCTGCTTTACCTTGATGTTCAGGGTCTGGATTCGATAAGCAATTTGTCTTGGTGTCATTTCGAGTAAACGCGCAGCCTTAGCTTGTACCCACCCTGCCTGCTCAAGCGCGGCGATAACCTTTTCACGTTCATCCAGATTTGGATCTTCAAGATTTAAATTTTGTATAACGCCCCGGCTAGTGGAAACCTTTTCATCAATGCCAGTCAATAAGATGGCATCGCGGTCAATCGTGTGTCCTTCAGTCATCACCGCAGCGCGTTCAAGGCAATTTTCTAATTCGCGTACATTTCCAGGCCAGTCGTGATGCAGCAACACCCGTAAAGCGGTATCGGTCAAACTAAGGGGGCGGCCTTGTTGTGTACCTACCTTTTCCACCAAGAAGCGTGCGATTTCGGGGATGTCCTCCAATCGCTCACGCAATGGCGGCAGGTAAAGCGGCATCACGTTTAAGCGGTAATACAAATCTTCGCGAAATCGACCTGCTTCAACTTCTGCTTCTAAATTGCGGTGAGTGGCGGCAACGACGCGCACATCCACCTTAATTGTTTTAGTGCCACCGACTCGTTCGAGTTCACCCTCTTGCAGTACTCGCAAAAGTTTGGCTTGAAAAGGAGCGGAAATTTCGCCAATTTCATCGAGAAATACGGTGCCACCTTCGGCCTGTTCGAATCGTCCTTTGCGTTGCGCTACTGCTCCGGTGAACGCCCCTTTTTCATGTCCAAATAATTCCGACTCAAGCAGTGTTTCAGGCAAGGCCGCGCAGTTAAGTTTGACATAGCTGCATCGGGCGCGCGGAGAGTTGTAGTGAATCGCATTGGCGATTAATTCCTTGCCAGTGCCTGTTTCACCGCGTATCAGCACCGTAGTGTTCCACTTCGCTACCAGACGCACCTGCTCGAATATGCGGCGCATAGCCTGGGTGTGGCCGATGATGTTGTCAAAGCCAAATTGTCCGCGCACGGTTCGGCGCAACACATCTCGCTCTTCTACGATCTCCATTTTTTCCTGTGCGACTTCTTGCGACAGGCGCACGCTCTGCCCGATCAGATTGGCAATCATTTCCAGAAAGCGTTGATACTCGTTGAGTTCTTTTGAAACCCCGATGGCAGGTTGGGCGGCTAAAACGCCGACGACTTTTTTACCGATGCGAATAGGTACGCCGACAAAAGCGCCCAGTGGATTGTAGATGCCAAGGCGACTGAGAAAACGTGGTTCATCCATGATGCGATCAACCACGATGCTGTTGCCTGTCTTTAAAATAATCCCAACAACGCCTTCACCAGGAAGGTAGCTAATCTCTTCGGTGACGCTGTCTGATACGCCGTGAACCAGCGATATTTGCAGCTCACCGCTCTCCGCGTCAATCAGGCTGACCATGCCTCTTTCGAGTGCCATGCCATCGTGTAATGCGCTCAATACGCCCTCAAGGGTTTGTTTGAAATTGAGTGAGTGGGAGAGCACCTTGCTTACCTGATAAAGACAGTACAGCTCCGAGCGTAATAGTTCGAGCTCGATGTTTGCCCAACCTTCTATATTCGCGCTAGACATGAGTGCCTCCTGCTAGGCAGGGCAGTTGCACGCGTACACGACATCCGGTGTGGTAGCTCGGATCGATGTCGATGGTGCCGTTGTGAGAGTTGACGATATCTTGCGCCATCGCGAGTCCGAGTCCGATATGTTGTTTAGTGGCTCCCTTGGTAGTGAAAAATGGTTGGAAGATTTTGTAGCGAGAATCTTCCGCTACACCTGTTCCACTATCTTCGATGAATACTTCGATGTGATCAGTGTGTGGCGAACAGGCAATGCGCAATTCACGCCGCCCGCCGCGTTGCTCGTTGATTGCTTCAATGGCGTTCGCTACGAGCTGTTTAAATAAATTCGTGAGCTGTGCTAACTCACCCGAAACGATGGCGGGTTTGCTCGATGGTAATAAATCCACCACGATGCTCGCGGCGAGTAGGTCGGCAGTGGCGAGTTTCAGTACATCAGTCAGGACCTCATTGAGATCAACTGGCAGCATGACATCAATATTTTGGTTTGGGATGCAGGCACGCAAAGTTTCCAAGGCTTCGCGGCTTTTTTGAATAGCATCGCCTAATGCACTGGTCGGAATAGTTCCCTCAACACCACTTTCGCTTGTGGTCGATTGGTTAATGAGACGGCGCTCTAGCATATGAGTGGCTGCGCTCAGCATGTTAAGAGGGCCCTCTAGTTGAAATACTGCACCAGCCAAGGTTTCACGTAAGCCTTGAATGCGCTCTTGTTCTGACAACAAGGCACGCAGGCTATTCATACGCAAAGTTTCCTGCTGGCGTTTCAGTTCGCTGATGTCCTGAATCGTGAGTAACAGATAGTGACGGTGTTGTGGCTCATAAAATGCATCGGCTCCCACGTCATGTTCTTCAAACCAAGAGATGGCGCAGGAGAACCAGCGCGTAGGGCGCTTGGCTAGCTCGATGTATACTTCGCGTGCGGCAATATTACGATGTAATTTATTCGCTTGAGTGAAGGCATCACCCATCTGCATGCGCAGCTCGGCCAGTATCTTAGTGGCAGGTTCTTTACCCAGATCGCTGACGAGTTTTTTGTACTCCTGATTATCCAGTAGCACCCGCTCATGCTCATCGAGCAAGACGATAGCAACCTGTGCCGCATCGACTACGGATTCGATCAATGTTTTTTGATTCTGGACTTGGCGTTCTAAGCGGTGTACTTCGGTTACATCGCGATGCATGCCGAGAAAATGAGTGGTTAAGCCGTCGTCGCCGACCACGGGGGTGATCGTGACATCAGCTAGATAGCGACTACTATCTTTGCGCTTGTTAACTAACAAGCCATTCCAGGGACGTTGACGCTGGATTTGTGCCCAGAGGGTTTCGTACACCAATTTAGGCGTGACGCGATAGGACAGGATGGATTCGTTGTGTCCCAGAATTTCACTTTGCTCATAGCCCGTAGTGCGATGAAACGCACTGTTGGCATAAAGGATGTTGGCATGCGCGTCGGTGATCGAAATGGCTAATGCAGCCTGATCCACGGCCTGCCTAAATAAATGTGGCGGTAAGCGGTCGTCAGAGTTCTGCGACGAGTGGGCTGCTTTAACAGGGATGGACATGGGTGCTCCAAAATTTGAGATGACACCGTCAATCCAGCAATAACCATGCCCAGAAAGCGCCTTTGGCATACATCTCACCTAACCCAATGTGTTTGTAGGTTTTGCTACATTGGATCAGTAGTGTCCGGTTTAATTAAGACGTGCCGACGGCAACGTCAACATTGACAAGGGTTCCAAGCGATTCATGTGTGTCCACGATTTGAATTTCAGCACGAACATTTGCGATCATTCCAAGTTTAGAGAACTTGGGGTG
>JAUYFR010000352.1 GCA_030690855.1 Gallionellaceae bacterium | reverse complement strand
CTTGTGTTTCTACAGAACAAGGGCCTCCAATAATTTGCACTTGATTGCCACCGATCGGCACGCCGCCAATGTCGATAACCGTGTTTTGTTTGTGAGATTCGCGCGAGACAATTTTGTATTGCTTAGCGATGTGCATCGCTGATTCAACGCCTGGCAACGAGGTGAACATGTCGGCATCTAATTTGCGCTCATCGCCAATTGCACCGATTACGGTACGCTCAATACCGCGAGAGATATTTGCTTTCAAGCCAGCTGTTTCTAATTTTTTTACCACTACGCCGATTTGTTCATCGGATACTTCTCTGCCCATTACGATAATCATTTGCTCTCTCCATTAAGCTGTTGACCGAGTGCTTTTTCTAACGCACTCAAAAATTTTGCATTTTCACTTTCCAAACCAATACTGACACGCAACCAATCAGGCATATCGTAGTTGCCGATCGGCCGCACAATCACGCCGAGTTCCAAAAGGCGGCGATAAACTCCATTCGCATTACCAACATGGAACGCAATGAAATTGCCGAATGACGGAATGTATTTCAAACCCATCTTACTTAGCCCATCGGTAATCTGAGTCATGCCACGTTGATTGAGCTCGAAGGTTTTTTTCACGAATGAGGTATCACGCAAGGCAGCAACAGCCGCAGCCTGCGCCACACTATTCACGTTAAACGGTTGGCGCACGCGATTCATCATGTCGGTAATTTGTTCATGTGCCAACGCATAACCCACGCGTAAACCCGCCAAGCCATAGGCCTTAGAGAAGGTGCGCGAAATAATAAGGTTGTGAAATTGTTTCAGCCAAGCCACAGAATCGTAGCGTTTGTCTTCCGGCAGATATTCGTTATAAGCCTCATCCAACACCACCAAAATTTGCTTAGGCAATTGGCGCATGAAAGATTGCAATGCTTCCGCACTCAAAAATGTTCCGGTCGGATTATTGGGATTGGCGATAAAAATCATCTTCGGGCTATGTTCTATTGCCGCCGCTAACATTGCAGTTAGATCATGGCCATAATCTGGCGTTGCTGGCACGCTAATACCCGTCGCACCCACTGCCTGAGTTGCTAGCGCATAGACGGCAAAAGCGTGAGCCGAATAAATCACTCGATCACCGGGCGCCAAGAAAGCACGCGCTGCCAACTCCAAAAGGTCATTGCTACCATTCCCCAAGATTACGTTGGCATGCGTCACGCCATAACGTTTAACCAGCGCATCTTTTAATTCAAAGCCATTGCCATCTGGGTAGAGCGCAATAGTTTTAATCGCCTCTTGCATCGCAGCAATAGCGGCAGAGCTTGCCCCCAACGGATTTTCATTGGATGCCAATTTAACGATACCCGTAATGCCTAGCTCGCGTTCGAGCTCCGAAATAGGTTTACCGGGCTGATACGGTGCAATGGCACGAATATAGGATGGAGCTAAATCTGAATAATTCATTTACTTAATTTGTTTGAAGAAAATTTTAAACCGCGACAGGATAAGAACCGAGCACTTTGACAAAAGCAGCAATTTGCTTGAGCTGAGATAAGGCAGTCGCCACTTTTGCGTCCGCCTGATGACCTTCAACATCCACATAAAAAACGTACTCCCACAGCCCGGCGCGCGCAGGACGTGACTCTAATTTGGTCATCGACACACCATTTGACGCAAAAGGCGTCAATAAATCATGTACCGCGCCAGGCCGGTTGGGCGCCGACATAACCAAAGAAGTTTTGTCAGTACCTGAAGCCGTCACATCTTGATCGCCAATGACAAGAAAGCGCGTGGTATTGCGTGGATCATCTTCCACATTTTCTGCCAGCGTTGCCACCGCGTAACGCTCTGCAGCCTGTTTTCCTGCGAGTGCCGCGCTACCCGGTTGTTCGGACGCCAATCTTGCTGCCTCTGAATTGCTGGCCACTGAGATACGCTCAGCCTGAGGCAGATTTGCATTCAACCAGTTTTGACATTGCCCTAACGATTGCGGATGCGAATACACGCGCTGAATATCTTTCAGTTCAACTTCGCGCGAGAGCAGGCATTGATGCACCGGCAACATAATTTCGCCACACAACCTGAGCGGACTCTGCAACAGCAAATCTAAAGTACGTGCGATTGCACCTTCGGTTGAGTTTTCAGCCGGCACCACGCCGTAGTTCGCCTCGCCACTTTCCACTTTACGGAATACGTCATCAATCGACGAACAAGATACAGGGCGATTGGCACTACCAAAGCGCTTAAACATTGCCGCCTCGCTAAAGGTACCCGCAGGCCCTAAATAGGCAATTGCTAGCGGTGCTTCTAAAGCGCGACAATGCGACATGATTTCAATAAATAACTGCGTCACACTTTGCGCAGAAAGTGGGCCCGCATTTGCTTCGACCATGCGCTGCAACACCTGTGCTTCACGCTCTGGGCGTAGCACAACGCCTGTTCCTTTGGCATGGCCAATTTGTTGCGCCAAGGCGGCGCGCTGATTAAACAGTTTCAACAACTCATCGTCGATGCGATCTATTTGCGCGCGAAATTTTTTGAGCTCTTCGGACATAAAATTTAACCTTTGCGCTGAGCAAACTCATCCATGAAGTCAACTAGCGCCTGCACGCCTGCACGTGGCATTGCGTTGTAAATTGAAGCGCGCATACCTCCTGCCAACTTGTGGCCTTTGAGTTGCAACAAACCTCGCGCATCTGCTTGCTTGAGAAATTCAGCATCACGAGCGGCATCTTGAGTGGTAAATGGTACGTTCATGCGCGAACGGTCCGCCTTATTGACAGGACAATGATAGAAACCATTGCTCGCATCAATCGCGCCATACAATAATTCAGCCTTGGCAATATTGGTCTGCTCCATCGCGCCAATACCGCCATTGCGCTTCAACCATTGAAACACCAGCCCCGCCATGTAGATGGCATAGGTTGGTGGTGTGTTGTACATGGACTCATTATCCGCATGAATCTTGTAATCCATCATCGTCGGCAAGCGAGGATCAGCATGTCCAATCAGGTCGTCACGCACAATCACCAATGTCAGCCCAGCCGGGCCAATATTTTTTTGCGCACCCGCATAAATCAAACCATGTTTCCATACATCGACAGGGCGCGACAAAATATTCGAAGACATGTCTGCCACTAAAGGCACATCGCCAGTGTTTGGCGTCCAGTTAAACTCAACGCCGCCAATGGTTTCGTTCGGCGTGTAGTGCAGATATGCAGCTTCTTTATCTAAATTCCATGAATCGAATGCCGGCACGTAGCTAAAATTTTTATCTGCGCTGCTGGCAACTTCGTTCACGTAGCAGAATTTCTTTGCTTCATTGATGGCTTTTTTCGACCAAATGCCGGTATTCACATAATCAGCCGATAATTTTCCACGCATCAAATTTAATGGAATCATCGAAAACTGCAAATGCGCGCCGCCCTGTAGAAATAGCACCTTGTAGTTCTGAGGAATCGCCATCAATTCGCGCAGGTCAGCTTCGGCTTGCGCCGCGATGCCCATGAAGTCTTTGCCGCGATGCGACATTTC
>JAUYFR010000096.1 GCA_030690855.1 Gallionellaceae bacterium | reverse complement strand
ACTTTGACTTTCGCACTCCATTTTTTGGCAATCTCTTCAATCGGCACACGCACACTAGTTGCGATTTCATGACTACTGCGATGACGATGATGCTTGTCTTGTAGATTGACCTGCAAGTCGCCCTGCTCTGAGGCCGCACGTAAATAATATTGGCGCACCAAACCATTAAAGTTGATAGGCGAGGCACTGCCTGCATAACCTTGATAGTCGGTCACTTCCGGCACGGTAGCAAGGTAATTACCAATTTCATGCAGCACGCCGGAGGTTTGCTCTAGTGCTGTACCTGTAGGCATATCGACAATAATTTGGAATTCGGATTTATTGTCAAACGGCAACATCTTCAACACCACGAGCTTGACCAAGCCCAGCGACACCGCGAAAAATAATCCAGCAAGAATCCCCAACCATAATTTTTTACGCGCCGGTTTGCCGTGCTCGCCATTCAAAAATGGCCCTAAACGATTACGGAAAAATCGCGCCAACGGCGTGTCGCGCTCATCCTTCACCGACGCATGATGCGGGCCAGAAAAACGTAGTGCCAACCAAGGTGTAATCACAAAGGCAACTGACAAAGAAATCAACATGCCGATACTCGCGTTAATCGGAATCGGGCTCATGTACGGCCCCATCAGGCCACTCACAAACGCCATCGGCAATAGGGCTGCGATCACCGTAAAGGTTGCCAAAATAGTAGGACTACCCACCTCGTCAACCGCCTCTGGGATAATTTCTGAAAGTGTTTGGTGCTGGGATAGCTCGCGGCGACGGTGAATGTTTTCCACCACCACAATCGCGTCATCCACCAAGATACCGATGGAGAAAATGAGCGCGAACAAAGAAACACGGTTGAGGGTAAATCCATACGCCCACGATGCGAATAACGTCAATGCCAGTGTTAGTAAAACGGCTACGCCTACAATGAACGCCTCTCGCTTACCCAAAGCGAACCAGACCAATAACACCACGGCTGCAGTCGCAAAAAGCAACTTTTTGATCAGCTTCATCGCCTTATCGTTAGCCGTTTCACCATAGTTACGCGTGGTAGTTACCTGCACGTCAGTCGGAATCACACTGCCTTTTAACTCTTCAACGCGCTGCAATAATTTATTCGCCACATCCACTGCATTTTCACCGGGCTTTTTGGTCACGGCAACAGTTACCGCAGTGAAGTCACCCTTCGCAGTGATATTTTTTTCTGCGGCTGCCGGCCCCGTCCCTAGCCACACGTAACTTGATGGCTGATCAGCGCCATCTTTAATTTCAGCCACATCGTGCAAAAAGACCGGCTTGTTATCAAACACGCCCACCACGAGCTGACTGACGTCGCTGGCATTACTCAAAAAATTGCCTGTTTGCACTAGGACTTCACGACTGTTTTGCAACAAACTCCCAGCCGAGGCGGACATATTGGTCGCCTGCAATGCAGCACGCACGTCTTGCACAGAAAGTTGATGCGCGTTTAATGCATCGGGACTCAAGAGCACGCTCACCACTTGCTGCGTTCCGCCCAAGGTCACCACTTCGCGCGTGCCTTTAACGCGCTTAAGCTCGGCTTCTATTGCATGGGCCACATGCGTTATCGCAAGGCCGCTACCGGCCTCTTGATCGCGCCATAAAGTAATCGCCAAGATCGGCACATCATCAATGCCTTTAGCTTTGATGATCGGCTGCTTTACACCCAAAGTGGGCGGCAACCAGTCCGCATGAGAATTAATGACGTCGTAGAGCTTTACTAATGAGGGGACATGTCCTTCACCTACCTTAAACTGCACGGTCAACACCGACATACCGGGTTGCGAAACTGAATAGACGTGCTCTACGCCAGCAATTTGCGACAACGCTTGTTCGGCAGGCGTTGAAACCGTGCGCGCCACATCTTGCGCAGATGCACCGGGGTATGCGACCAACACATTGGCCATCGTAACGTTAATTTGCGGCTCTTCTTCGCGCGGCGTAACTAACACCGCGAATGCCCCCAACAACACTGCCACCAGTGCCAACAAAGGGGTCATTTGCGAATGCAAAAATATTCTAGCGATACGTCCCGAAATACCCATTCCACCACCTCATCCAATAAAAATCGCCCTCATCACAGAGGGCGATAAACTGTCTCGCTATTACTTTTTGTTTTTAAATTCCATGCCCGCTTTAATCGCATGCACAGCGACTCGCTCTCCTGCGGCTAAACCAGACAACACTTCAACTTCACCATTTGCACTAGCTTCGCTCACTCGCACCTGACGTAGATTAATCGCTGATTTATCATCTACCACATATACCGCCACTACTTCACTACGACGCACCACCGCGCTCGCAGGAATCAACATTTTTTTTGTTTTGCCAATTTCAAAATGTGCGCGCACAAACATGCCGGGATACACGCCGTTTTCGTTTTCACGTAACGAAACTTTGACGAGCGTGCTGTGAGTACGCGCATCAGCGGTGGGTTGCACCACGACAGATGACGGCTTCAACCAGCGCGATAAAGAGGGAATCTCTATCGACACCGTTGGGCGCTGCCCAATTTCAGACAGCTTGTACTGAGGGACACTTACAATCGCGCGCATCTGTGTCGGATCAAATCCAGTCATTAGCGGCTTCCCTACCGTTACCATTTCCCCCAACTCAACCATGCGTGCTGCCACCACGCCCGCGTACGGCGAAACAACAGAGGTATAACCTTGCGTTAAAGCGGATTGTTCTGCACCCGCTTCGCTTGCTGCAGCCTGAGCTTGCGCCATCCGATAATCAGACTCCGCCTTATCCAAAGCAGACTGACTAATAAACTTTTGCTCTAACAGTTGCTTTGATCGCTCATAGTTAATTTTGGCGTTTTGCAAAGCCGCTTGCGCCTGCAACACGCGTGCCCGACTTCCCGCAACCCCTTGATTTGCTTCACTTTCATCAATTCGCAAAAGCACTTGACCTTTTCTGACGCGATCTCCCACGTCGAAACTAATTTCCTTTATTCGCCCTGAAATCTGTGCCGACACAGTGGACTGGCGCGTTGCTTCGACCACGCCCTCAGCGCTGTAGGTTTGCGCTACCTCGCGGTACTGAATAGTTGTGGTCGCCAAGGGTTCGGCCGCACTCGCCCCTGCGGATAAGGACGCCAATAAAAAAACTGCTGCAAAGCGATCATTTCTTCTCATAACACCCACCTATTAATAATCAATAACAATGAAAACATCCCAACATTTAGATATCCAATAAAGGGCTAACTGCGTCCACCCAAAATCGAGCCCAACACGCCACGGACGATTTGCCTGCCCAGCTCTGAACCAATGGTGCGCACCACACTTTTAACAAGTGCTTCGCCAGCACCTTGGCGTCGCGTACCCGTGCCTGCACCGCCGAGCATGCCGCCCAACATTTCACTGAAACCACCGCTCCCTTGAGTCGCTTCAGCTGCTACTGTTTTTTGCGCTGAACGTCCCTGCAGTTTTTCGTACGCCGATTCACGATCAACCAAGGCTTCATAATGCCCTGCCAGCAAAGATGACTGAATAATGACCGCGCGCTCAGCCGGTGTAATCGGGCCAATTTGTGCTTGTGGCGGCACAATGAAAGCGCGCTCAACAATCGCCGGTCGACCTTTTTCATCTAGCAATGAAACTAAGGCCTCACCCACCCCTAAATCGGTAATCGCGGCTTGCTCATCCAACTCGGGGTTGTCGCGCATCGTTTCGGCTGCCGCGCGCACTGCCTTTTGATCTCGCGCCGAAAAAGCACGCAGTGCGTGTTGCACGCGATTGCCCAATTGCCCCAAAATTTTATCCGGCACGTCCGCAGGGTTTTGTGTAACGAAATACACGCCCACGCCCTTGGAGCGAATCAAGCGCACCACTTGCTCAATCTTGTCGATCAGCGCAGTGGGCGCATCACTAAATAACAGATGCGCCTCATCAAAAAAGAATACTAATTTAGGTTTTTCAAGATCACCTGCTTCTGGCAGATTTTCAAATAGCTCGGAAAGAAGCCATAGTAGCAATGTCGAATAGACTTTCGGCGCCTGCATCAACTTATCAGCCGCGAGAATGTTCACCATGCCCGCACCTTTACTATCCACCTGCATCAAATCATCGATGTTTAGCATAGGCTCGCCAAAAAACTGCTCCGCGCCCTGATTTTCAAGCTCAAGCAATCCACGTTGAATCGCCCCGATACTCGCCGTTGAGATATTGCCGTACTCGGTGGTAAATGTTTTAGCGTTGTCACCAACATACTGCACCATGGTACGGATATCTTTGAAATCGAGTAGCAACATGCCGCTGTCGTCGGCGATTTTAAAGACCAGCGTCAACACACCTTGCTGCGTATCATTCAGATTCAACATGCGCCCCAATAACATGGGACCCATATCTGAAATGGAGGCACGCACCGGATGCCCCATTTCACCGAACACATCCCAAAACGTAACTGGATAGGCTCGAGGCTCAAAATCCTCCAGTTTCAACAGTGTGACTCGTGCGTCCACCTTAGCGTTACCACCACCCGATTTTGAAATACCGGAAAGATCACCTTTGATATCCGACATAAATACCGGCACACCAATTCGACTAAACCCTTCCGCCAAAGACTGCAGCGTGACTGTTTTCCCCGTTCCCGTTGCGCCAGTAACAAGGCCGTGTCGATTGGCCATTTGCGGCAGCAATTGAAGCTCGTGGCTATCATTTTTCGCTATGAGAATGGGGACCGTCATTTCTTTAACCTTCGTGATGGCAAAATATTAAACGCTGCAAAATACATCGCGCATCATGCTTACTAACTTAAGCGTACGCGGGTCGCCAATGCGGTAATAAACCTTATTGGCATCCTTACGTGTAGCCAAAACCTCTTTTTCGCGCAAAATAGCCAAGTGCTGGGAAATGTTACTTTGCGATGTCCCTACGTTGTCGACAATTTCTTGCACGCTGAGTTCGTTTTCGCCCAATATGCATAAAATCTTCAAGCGCAATGGATGCGCAATCGCCTTCATCGCCATTGAGGCCAGCATAATGTCTTCTTCTTTGTCGATTATATTAATTGCCATTTCTTCTCTCATCTTTATGCTTGCCAAGGTTATACGGTACATCAATATCAGCTAAAATGAAGCTTAATTAAATTGAATCTATAATATTAGCACATTCTAATATTGCGTCGCTTCACTCAGTAAAAATATTTTTATGAAAGCCCCTCTTTATGAACATAACGCCTGTCCTGCTCCTCATCTTAGATGGCTTTGGCTATCGCGAGGACACTGATCACAATGCAGTTGCTTTAGCACGCAAACCGAACTGGGATCGTTTATGGAGCACCTATCCACACACACTAATTAACGCCTCCGAGCTTCATGTTGGCCTGCCTCGCGGACAAATGGGCAATTCTGAAGTGGGCCACCTCAACATTGGTGCTGGCCGCATAGTTTATCAAGATCTCACGCGAGTAGATGTGGCGGTTGAAGATGGCAGTTTTTTTACTAATCCCGCACTGAACGATGCGGTAGCAACCGCAAAAAACAAAAACTCCACCTTACACATTCTCGGCCTGCTTTCGCCCGGTGGCGTACACAGCCATGAGTTACACATCCACGCGATGCTTGAATTGGCTGCGCGCGCTAGTTTGAAAAAAATAGTGGTACATGCGTTCCTCGATGGTCGTGATACTCCGCCACGTAGCGCAGCTCAATCATTGGCTCTGTTGCAAAGCAAATGTGATGAACTGGGCGTTGGACGTATCGCTACTATTAGCGGCCGCTTCTTTGGCATGGACAGGGACAATCGTTGGGATCGCGTACAAATTGCCTACGATATGCTCACGTTGGGTAACGC
>JAUYFR010000347.1 GCA_030690855.1 Gallionellaceae bacterium | reverse complement strand
GCTGCATCGCGTCATCTCGTCGCCGCACAGGAAGATGCGCGGCGGCGATTTTCCAGTGAACTGCATGATCGTACCAGCCCCAACCTCGCCGCCATCAGTATCAATTTAAACGTCATCTCCTCAATATTGCCGCAAACGCTTTCCGCCGATCTTGCCGAGCGCATGGAGGATACCCTCGCACTGATTGCCGACACGAATGCCAGCATCCGCGAAATTTGTGCCGATATGCGTCCGCCTTTGCTCGATTACGCGGGGCTGGCTGCGGCACTGGATAGCTGCGCGCAACAGTTTGCGCGGCGTACTGGTGTCGCGGCTCAGTTTGACTGCATCAACTACGACACGAAACGCGAGACTGAGTTGGAGTCATTGCTGTTTCGCATCGCCCAGGAAGCACTGACGAATTGCGCCAAGCATGCTCAAGCCTGTTTTGTCCATGTCACGTTAAGCGACGAAAACGACCTCGTCACCCTAACGATCACTGATGATGGCATTGGATTTGATCCTATGTTGCTGGGAAAAGCGGGACTCATTGGCTTGGGCGTGATAAACATGCGGGAAATGGCGGAAGTTGCCGGCGGCAGATTCGCCCTCGAATCGTCTCCGGGTAAAGGCACTCGCATCGTCGTGGAAGTTTCACTTTAAGAGAGGCAGAAATTCTAAAAATACCGTTAATCGCAATCCAACATATACCCCATCCCCCTCCTAACCTCCCCCTTGAAGGGGGAGGAACCGAGTCCCTCGGAGGTCGGATTCTGGCCTAATGCCCTCCTAACCTCCCCCTTGAAGGGGGAGGAGCCGAGTCCCTTCCCCTTCAGGGGGAAGGCTAGGATGGGGGTGGGTTGTTTTTGGTTTGATAGAACGAAATTGATAAGTAGTATTTTAGTAAATCCCCATTCCCTAAGAGATCACTATGGAAAAAGTTCGTATCGTT
Source organism: Gallionellaceae bacterium (assembly GCA_030690855.1). Classification (GTDB taxonomy): domain Bacteria; phylum Pseudomonadota; class Gammaproteobacteria; order Burkholderiales; family Gallionellaceae; genus PALSA-1006. Next base: position 2,364 of record JAUYFR010000347.1, on the reverse strand, counting down.
CTTGTTGATGATCACCAGATGCTGCGCGATGCGTTGCGCAGCTTGTTGGAAAAAACACCGAATTTTGAAGTCGTCGGTGAAACTGGCGATCCGTTCGCAGTGATAGCGCTTGTGCGAAAAACCCTGCCCCACATCGTGTGCATGGACATTGGTATGCCCGGTATGAACGGCATTGAGACCACTCGGCAACTTATCGCGGCCTTTCCATCGGTCAAGGTAATCGTGCTATCGAGTTACTCCGATCAGCGATATGTCATGGATATGATGAGTGCCGGTGCTTCGGCCTATGTCACCAAAGCCGAGGCTGTTGACGAGTTGTTGCGGGCAATCAGCGCAGTCCGGCAAAACCGAAAATACTTGTGTCCCGATGTCACCGCTGCGGCAGCAGGTGCGATGAACGGGCAATCTAGCTCAGTTCTTCCCAGCAAGCTTGGCAACAGAGAACGCCAAGTGCTGCAATTGGTTGCCGAAGGGCACACCTCCTCAGCAATAGCGGAGCGGCTGAACATTGCCACCTCCACCGTCGAGGTGCATAGACGCAACATCATGCGCAAACTCAATATGCACAGTGTCGCCGACCTTACCCGCTACGCGATGAGCAGTGGTTTGATCGCTCACTAGCAAAAGGTCTAGATGTAAGGCCTACACCTAGCCTACCTAAATACCGGTAGTCAAAATACCCTACGCTGGGTATTTTTTCCCACAGCAACCTTCCCTAAAATTCATCCTATGCAAGCTCGCTATTAAACCAAAGTAAAGCTGCGCATCTTCAGTAAATTTAACTTATTTTTCCACCTTGACCGGCTGTGATCATTGTCGGCATCTTGGAATATATTCATTAGGGGGCAATGATGGTGCGCAAAAAAATTATCGTCGGTAGTGAGTTGAATGGAGGCTCGTTGGCCACGAAGGTTGCTCAAATCAGTCCTTCGCAACGCGAGCAGATGATCGCTTATGCGGCGTATTTTCGTGCAGAAAAACGCGGCTTTTCACCCGACGATGATCAGGCGGATTGGTTTGAAGCGGAGCGCGAGATCGGCAGAAATCTCGATTCTTTTTCATCCTAGTGCGCTCGAATTTTTGGGGCCAGCGCACGCGTTTGTAGGTTGGGTTTGAGCGTGTGTTGTTGGGGTTTTAGCCCCGTACAACCACGGCCTACTCTTTGCGAGTGCAACTCGGAAAATCGAGATAAACCCTGAGCTACAGCGAGATTAAGCGCTACACCAGCAGATGTTTAATGCAACAGAGAAAGTCCTTGGTGGCTTCCCTCTTTGCCCATAATAAGGAGATCGTCATGTTGCCTTCCACGCCAGCTTCAAACGTTAATTCCCCTGGTCGCACAGCAGAAACCCAGCTGCACGATAGGTTGCATCTTGGCTCATCGACTTCTCCAAAAGCGCAAGAGTTGCGTGCAAGGTACGAAGCGCTTCATGCAGCCGCGAATCAAAATGCCAATGCCAATGCAAATGCAAATTTAAAAGTGTCCCATTCTTGATTTTTGCGCAACACCACAAAGGCAGTGATGGGCACCTCTAATAATTCGTCATTCCGGCGAAGGCCGGAATCCAGCGGTTTTATAAAAGAGGGTTTGCCCTTGCTGCACAAGGAGCTGTTTTTTCTAAACTGGATTCCGGCCTTCGCCGGATAACCAATCACTTGGCAGCTTGCTGCCTTAGTGAGATGGCTAGTTGTTTTATCAATGACGGAATTGGAATTATTAGAGGTGCCCTGATGTTGAAACTCAATCAAAACGGGCAAGGAGATTCCTATGGGGGCATTAGACAATGCAGCAAATGTATTCGTAGCGCCCCGTGGAAAAATCAAACCCGGTGTGATGATGAGTGTTGCCGAATCACAAGTTCTTTATCGCCCTGCCAAAAGTAGTTCGATGAATACTAAATGGGTTGCGCAAGTGGTGTACTTAAATGGGGCTGTGAGGCATCGCATCAAGTCGTTGGAAACGGAACTCTCGCATTACCGAGGAATGCTCGACCAAATGGTAAAGGCAGAAACCGCAAGACTTAATTGCCGTCTTGCCATTTTGGAATCCTGCAATTCAAGGCTGGGCGAGAATTATCACAAGATGCACCAGATGTATTTGGACTTAATGGTCAAGACTCAATCGCACGAAGCCGATAGTTACCAGCACATGCTGGAAAGCGAAATGAGCACACTAATCGAAACAATAACCAATGAAGTTCCGCTAAGCACGGGCGGGATTGATCGGACTCTCTTGCCGTGAAACGTAATCAGCAGTCATCTTTAAGAGCTATTTTGAGTAATGGCGCACCGGACAAACTGGTGGCTCCTGTTGTAGGAAGCGAAATGAGCTGGCTCGTTAAAATTGAATTAGTCAGAAAGTTT
>JAUYFR010000336.1 GCA_030690855.1 Gallionellaceae bacterium | reverse complement strand
AAGGAACCATTGCCTTGAGCGTCGATGATGCGCAAAACGAAACTACGCTGACGATTACCTTACCATTGGCAGATTGAATCTCTTTGGAATCAATTCATCGCTGCTTGCGGCATCGTGTTTTCGTAGGTCGGGTTGAGCGTGTGTTGTTAGGGCTTTAGCCCCGTACAACCACGGCCCACCCCCTGCGGGTGCAACCCGACGGGGGTGGCAAATCGAAGCAAAACGTCGGGTTGAAACCCGACCTACAAAAAGCCATCTACCCAATCCCCTTTAGCTTGCTGCGAGAGATTTTATTTAATTCCCTTGGTGTTCAGAAATCCCGCGAAATGTTTATCCACCTTGAGGATGTGGTGAGTTAGCCAATCATTCAAAAGCTGCACAGTCTGAAAGGTAACGGTTGCTTTCCCCTCTTTGAATTTTGCTTGCAGATCGGTGACGGTATTCCTTAAATCCTCGTGTTCCTTGAGATGGGCGCCGGACTCAGGGTAGGTATGGGTTTTCATCAGCTCTTCTTCAGTGGCGAAATGGTAAACCGTATAATTGATCAAATCATCCAGCAACTTGCCAAGAATCTCGTTGCCGCGACTTTCTTTTACGGCATCTGAAAGCGTAGCAATCATGCCAATCAATTCCTGATGTTGCTCATCAATAACTCCCACGCCAACTTTGTATTGATTGCCCCAAACCATACGCTGCGAACCCAGGCTGCGACTGAGTATATCAAGATTCATCGCCACCATCGGCAGCATCGTCTCCAGCAGCGCTTGCTTTTCTGCATCGATCGGACGCAGCGCCGCCAGTACGATCATGCCGAGCAGCTGGCCTGCTTGCGTAACAGGCAGCAGGATGATCGACTTGGGTGCCACTTCACCCGCCCCCCAGACAATACGGATCGGCATATCCGTTGAATCAGAGATCACGATGGGCTTCATCTCCTTCGCGCATTGACCGAGCAAGCCGTGATCCATGCCTACGGCTTCCAACTCATCGGCCAACGTGCCGTGCCCTCCGATAGGGATCAATCGCTTGGACGCTTTATCGAACATGTAAAACGCGCCATAGTCCGCCTCTATACGCGAGGTGACATGGTGCATGAATTTTCTTGCGAGGTCAGCCAAGGAAGCGGCTTGCTGGAGATCAGCCGAAACTTTCACGAGGTAAGATTTATTAGCAGAATCAGACTCCAGCTTGCGGGTGTAAACCTGTAGCTTCGCTTCGGCATGTAGCCGTTCGTCATTCGCCTGCTGCAAGCGCCGACGCCAGAATAAAAATACCGCGCTCAATGCCAGCACCAACGCGCCGCTCAACGCCGCAATCAAAACGCGTAAAGAGGCGGGCATCAGCTCATCAAGATTACCCAGCAACACCAACGTCCATTCACCCTGCGGGTCGTTCCATTGCACCGGTGCGCGAGCCAGGGCGTAACGCTGATGGTCAACATTGACAATCTCGTTTTTAATGTCAAAAGAGAGCGTTTGGGGGGTGCCTTTTTCAAACATATTACCGAACTGTTTCAGCTCCCGAATCGCTTTGATTTGTTCAGGTGTCGGCACGATAGCCATTTGCTCGATCCAATCATCGCGACTGCTGGCAAAAGTGATCTGCTGTGGCGACAACAATAACGCGTGTCCCGACCATGCTTTCAATACCGAATCCACCCGGTCAAGATTGAGACGCGCAACGGCTGCGCCGATGATCGGTGAAGAGGCAGAAACTTTGTCATACAGCGGCGCTGCAAAATATAGCGAACGCTTACCGGTGGTCGTGCCAATTGCCGCATAGATATTTTGCTTACCCTGCTTGGCGATCTGAAAATACGGGCGAAATTTGACATCCACTCCAGTGAGGGTTTTGCCCATCGTGTAATAACAGGATTGAACAATGCCCTCGCTGTTCACCACATAAACGCCGTTCGCCTGATACAACTCCCCCACGGCTTGCAGCGTGTTCAACACCACAGAATCTTGCAAAGCAGCCTTCCCCGTCGCCACATTCTTCATCGCCTGATTGACCAGCCCCAAATTGGCAACAGACCCCATCACATTTCCCTGCAACGTTTGTGAGGTGACTTCAAATGCCTTGCGTTTCACCTCGGTCGCCAATACATCTTTGTAGTTACGTTCAAGATAGAGTCGCGCGATTTCAATTGCGGCGAGTGCCACCGCAACCGTCAACACAATGACAATGAGCCAAGGCGTTAAACGGCGGGAAGATTTGATTGTGGTCATATGGATGCTCCTATTTTTTCTGCGGAACGCATCACAGAAATACCGCAGGTGAAACACTAAAGCGGGCTGCCAGCGCTTTCACTTGCCGTGTATTGAGTTCTCGTTTGCCATTCAGGATAGAAGATACGATGCTTTGCCCGCCCAATTCTGCGGCCAAGTCGGATTGCTTGAGATTGTGCTCGCCCATTAGATAGGCAAGTACTTCCGACGGTGCTGCATCGGGTAATTTGTGGTTTATGGCTTCGTAGCTTTCAATTTCTTTTGTGACGAGATCAAGTAGTGGCATTAAACGGTGTGACTCATTGATGCCAATACGGTCAAGCAGTTCATCCATTACACGCACGCGGCGCTTGTAATCTCGTTCACTGGTGATCTGGCCGAGCGGAACGAGTTTATTCAAACCTTGCCAAGCAGTTTGAACGGATGCGAGATCAAGATGACGTTCAGCTACAGTGTTCATTTTCGTTTACTCCTCTGGCGATTCCACTGGTCATATTCGGCGTGTGTAAAAAAATCCTTGATATATACCCGCCGAAACTGATAGTGAATGATGGTTATCAACCGATAGTTGTTTCCCTTGATATTAAAAATCGTGTACGGA
>JAUYFR010000333.1 GCA_030690855.1 Gallionellaceae bacterium | reverse complement strand
CACCTTGTGTCGAAGAAGTCTCTGCCAGAAAAATGTTGTCGCCGTAAAAATCCAGCATGTCGTGTATCCACGGCGAATCTTTCACCGAGGCACCTCGCGACAAAGGTAAGGCATGGAACACGCCTTTGGGTTGACGGCTGTAGGCTTGCAGCGCGTCAAAGAAGGGCGTGGAAAAACGGTTGCGCACGCCATTCATAATCGCCGTATGCAAATCGTGGAATGGCTCAACGTGAAAAAGCACGCGATTAAAATGGTCGCGAATGTAATGTGGCAACTCGGCGGCCGCTTGTTCACTAATTAAATAATGATCAATTTCGGGACGTACACAGTGAATCGTTTTACTCAGATTCACTTCTACACTATCGAGTAAGTTAATCGGTGGCGTACTCGCCAACAAACCTTTGCTGTATTGCGCGAAAAGTGGCGTTGAGGCACTGGTGCAAGGCAGCACATGATTCAAATACACGCAGGCTTGAATATCGGTATTAGCAAGGATCGCGGTCAACGCATCCTCGGCGGAATCAACTAACACAATGTCATAAATAAATTCATCGTGTGGTGATTTGAAGGTCGCCAAATGCTGGCGATATAGCATCTCGTAATCCAAGGGATAGGGGTGAACGATCAGCACTTCGAAGTAGGGTTTAGGCGGCGTGATTGGCGCCGCATTGAGCTGATGCTCGTCATGTAGCGCAGGGCGATCTAGCAGTTCAAGATTGGTATGAAACGGACTGAAAGTTTGTTGGCGATAGCGCTCATGCGCTAAGCTATAAACAGAGTTATTAACCAACTGTGTAGCTAAGCTAAATTGCGCTTTCTCCAGATAGTGAGATAGGCGAAACAATACTCCTCGACCGGGATAGGTCCAGAAACGATCAATCTGATAAAGCTCGGTGAGCACCTCAATGAACGCCGCCTGTGCGAACGGCATGGCATTGGCTGCAGCGGCCAAATTTTGCCATAGTGCGTCACGCTTACTTTTGAGGTCGAAACTACTCATCGCCTTATTTCTTTTCGAGATAGGCTTTTGCTTCTAAGTGGCCGGGATAGCGAACGAGGACTGCCGCATAAGCGGCCACCGCCTCATCTACTTTTCCTTGCCAGGCTTTTGCACGTGCTAAATAGACATAAGCTGTAGCATCAGTGGGATAGGCTGTCACGAGTACTGAGGTCACTTTTGCCATTTCATCCCAATTTTTTTGGCCTTCCAAGGCTAATGCTAGTCTTAGCAAAGCCGTGTAATTATTGGGTGCCATTTGCAATGCAGTGCGCGCATTTTGTGCCGCATCGTTCCAACGTTTTAGCGCTAACTGCGGCAAGGTAATGCCGATACGCGCATCAATGGATTTATTGTTGCGCTGAATAGCAAAGCCATATTCGCGAATTGATTCATCGTAGCGACCCTGCAAATAGAGCAACCAACCACGACGCAATGTTTTCAATTCTGCGTCGGGACCATTGGCTGGGATGGAATCGATTGCCGCCATCGCTTCGGCATATTTAGCCGCCGTTTCAAGGGAATAAGAATTTTGCCAAGCGATGTTTTCTGCCAGCGCGGCCTGTGTATTGAGTGCCAGCGCGGCAAGCAAGACTGCGAGTAGCGAAATTGATTTCATAATGTGCTCTCCTGAGTAAAATTAAATGGCGGCTGATTTTGTCAGCGCGGTTGAAGGTTTCAATGGTGACTCCCATGCCGGTACGCCTACATCTGCGCGCTGAAAGGAACTTGTCGCTTGAAAGGTATAGCGGTCATGTCCGATCGCTGCGGCAAGATAAGAGCAACCCAATTGCGGCAAGATCAGCGCTTCAGCCTTTAACTCCATACCCGATAGCACTTGCCGATGTTGCACGATTTGTCTCCAACCCTGTGCCTCACCATCCCAATGGCGCTGATAATCGCTCTTTGCAAAAGTTGCCCAAGGCCAAGCGACTGCGGCTAATAATTTAACCAAGCTACTGGGTAAAAGTTTGGCGGGTGTTGAACGATCTTGCCAGCGTTCGATTTGAAATGAGGCGGGCGTAAAACCGCAGGCCAATAACCATAAATCCAGATAAGGATCGGCATTACCCGTGCGCTCGTAACAAGAAAATACCGCCCAAGTGGACTCCGCTAAACAACGCCCTCCCTCGCTAGAAACCAAAGTGAACCGACCAAGATTATCTACTTCGCAATGCAGCGACCAATCAGCGTGGATGTTTTCGTTATGTGCCACGGTGTAGCGCAGACCGCGCCCTGCCAGTAAATAGAGCGGACGCACTTCGCCTACGACTGCGCTAGAAAGTGTGGCGGATTCTTGTGGTACATGGGCTAATTCGTAGCGTGGCGCTTCATTGTGTTCAGATACCAACACGCTCGCCAGATGAAAGGGAATCGTGGCCGCAGCGATTTCGTCGCTGGCTTGTAAATGTAAGTGAATGTGTGGCTGCGGTGAGCGTCCAGAATTGCCACAATAGCCAATGAAATCTCCCGCCTTAATCCACGCGCCTAGAGATACCGCTACCGTGCCTGGTTTGAGGTGCGCAATCATGGCGAATTTTCCATCGTATAGACGGATCACTACATAGTTACCCCAGTTCGCTGCGACGTTGATGGTGCCGGGTGCGTTGTCTGGAACATCGTTCGCAATCATCCATACTTGGCCGTAGGCTGGCGCTAGCACGGGTTTGTTGTAGCAGTAGAAGTCGGTGAGCTGATTGCCTTTGTTGGCAAAACTTTTATTTTCATATAGCACAATAAAATCAATGTCATAGCGCCATTGGACGCGATGCGTATATTGCCCAGAAAAGCCTTGTGAAACGGTCCATGCGCCAACAAAAGGCAACGCCAGCGGCAC
>JAUYFR010000327.1 GCA_030690855.1 Gallionellaceae bacterium | reverse complement strand
ACGCGGTGTATGGCCCGATCACCTACGATCTCGCATCCCTGTTCAAAGACGCTTATGTGAAATGGGAAGAGGCCGACATCATGGATTGGCTGATTCGCTATTGGGAAAATGCGCGCAAAGCAAAATTGCCGGTGAACGAAGATTTCGGCCTGTTTTATCGTGACTACGAAATGATGGGCGTACAGCGTCACATCAAGGTGCTGGGGATTTTCGCGCGCCTTTATCACCGCGATGGCAAAGAGGGCTATCTAAAAGACATGCCGCTGGTGATGGACTATTTACGCCGCGCCTGTGTGCGCTACATTGATCTCAAGCCCTTGCTCAATATCTTGGATGAGCTTGAGCCGCAAGCAACGCAAGAAGGTTATACATTTTAATGCTGGCAATGATTTTAGCGGCAGGGCGTGGCGAGCGTATGCGTCCCTTAACTGACCACACCCCCAAGCCCTTACTGCAAGCGGGTGGCAAACCACTGATTGTGTGGCACATTGAGCGCCTAGTGGCAGCGGGCATTACCGAGCTAGTGATTAACCACGCCCATCTCGGCGCACAGATCGAACAAGCACTCGGCAATGGCAAACAATTTGGTGCAAGCATTCAATATTCAGCAGAAGAAACCGCACTGGAAACGGCGGGCGGCATCGCTTTTGCACTGCATCTTTTAGGTGAAGAAGTTTTTGTGGTGGTTAACGGCGATATTTATTGCGATTACGATTTCGCACGCCTGCCTGCACTTGCCGCGCAGATGAAAAACAATCATGACAACGCGCATCTGGTGCTGGTCAACAACCCCACGCACAACCCTAAAGGTGACTTTGAACTGCACGCTAATCGAATCGTTCCCGAGTCCTCAATCCTCAATCCTCAATCCCCAATCCTCACCTTCAGCGGCATTGGCTTATACCGCCCCTCACTATTTGCCAACATTCCGCACGGCAACAAAGCCCCCCTTGCGCCTTTGCTACGTGAACAAATCGCTGCCGGCAAAGTGAGTGGCGAACACCACCAAGGAGTTTGGATGGACATCGGCACGCCACAGCGCCTAGATGAACTCGACAAGCACTTGCGTCTGTCACAAAATACCGCTCATGCTTGATCGTTCTCCCTACCTTCAACGTCGCAATGCCCTGCAAGCCAAAATGCAGCGCGGCATCGCAATTGTCCCTACCGCACCCGAAGTGGCGCGCAATGCCGACACCCATTACGACTATCGCCACGACAGCCATTTTTATTACCTCACTGGTTTTACCGAACCTGAATCCGTTGTGGTGGTCATCGCAGGTGAGTCGCCACAAAGCATTTTGTTTTGCCGTGAAAAAAATACCGAGCGTGAAATTTGGGATGGCTTTCGCTACGGGCCTGAAGGCGCACGCGAACAATTTGGATTTGATGCCACCTATCCGATTGCGCAGCTCGATGAAAAACTAATTGAGTTGATGGGCAACCAGCCCGTGTTGTTTTATCCCCTAGGCACGACGCCCTCATGGGATGCGCGTCTGCTAAAAATACGTGAGGCCGTCAAAGACAAAGCGCGTACTGGGATTTTTGCACCGAATGAAATTCGTGATGTGCGCGAGCTATTGAACGAAATGAGATTGTTCAAACAAATCAACGAGTTAGAAATTATGCGCCGCGCCGCAACCATCTCCTGCGGAGCACATCATCGAGCAATGCGCTTCACTCGTCCCAATCAATTTGAATACGAAGTTGAAGCCGAATTACTTCATGAGTTTTGTCGCCACGGCGCACGACAAGCTGCCTACACCAGCATCGTGGCAGGCGGTGCGAATGCCTGCACGTTGCACTATGTCGGTAACCATGCACGCTTAAATGATGGCGATTTATTGCTGATTGACGCAGGTTGCGAAGTCGAAGGTTACGCCTCAGACATCACGCGCACTTTTCCGGTGAACGGAAAATTTAGCCCTGCACAACGTGATGTTTATGAAGTTGTGCTGGCCGCTCAAGCCGCTGCGATTGCGGCAGCGACTCCCGGCAATTTGTGGAACGCGCCTCACGAAGCAGCGCTGCGTGTTTTAGCGCAAGGCTTCGTTGATCTGAAGCTATGCCAAGGTAGCGTTGATTCCGTGTTGGAAAGCGAAAGCTACAAACAGTTTTACATGCATCGCACCGGCCATTGGTTGGGCATGGATGTGCATGATGTAGGCGAATATAAAATTGGCGAGCAATGGCGTCCACTGCAAGCAGGTATGACGCTTACCGTCGAACCGGGCTGCTACATTCGCCCCGCCGACAACGTGCCGCGCGAGCTTTGGAACATCGGCATTCGTATCGAAGATGATGTGCTGATTACGCCGCAGGGCAATGAAGTGCTTACCCAGAGTGCCCCCAAGACAGTGGATGAAATTGAAGAGGTTATGCGACAGGAGAAATCTACATGACCCCTCAAGCTACACCTGCTATCGGCAATGAATCTTTTGAAAATTTAAAGCAGTCCAACGATCACCATGCCGAGTTTTGGAGCGCGCGCGACCTACAACCGTTGTTAGGCTATAGCCAGTGGCGACGTTTTGAAGATGCCATCAAGCGTGCCATAACCTCTTGTGAACAATCAGGAAATATTCAACAAAACCATTTTGCCAGCGCCGGCAAAATGGTCGAATTAGGGTCGGGTAGCGCGCGCGAAGTAGATGACTACCAGCTTTCCCGTTTCGCTTGCTACTTAATCGCCCAGAACGGAGACCCTCGCAAACCTGAAATCTCCCAAGCGCAAAAATATTTTGCTATCCAAGCACGTAAGCAAGAGCTGAGTGAGCAGTTAGCCGCTGACCAAGAGCGACTCGAACTACGCAAGCAAACTTCGGAGGAATTTAAAGCCCTTTCCGGTGCCGCACGGCAGGCAGGCGTGCAAGACAAAATGTTTGGCGTCTTTCATGATGCGGGTTACAAAGGTTTGTACGGTGGGCTCGGTGGCGACGCAATTAAAACCAAGAAAAATATTCCCGCTAAAGAGCAGTTACTAGATCGGATGAATGCAACCGAGCTCGCAGCCAATCAATTTCGTATGACGCAGACTCGCGATAAATTAGCACGCGAAAATACCAATAATCAACAACAAGCCATTCGCACGCATGAGCAAGTTGGAAAAGAAGTGCGAGCAGCAATCGAACGTATTGGCGGAACCTTACCCGAAAAAATCCCACCTGCCGAACACATCAAAGAAGTTGAAAAGCGCATTAAAAATACAGTGCCAAAAATGGAATTGGACGAGAAAGATGCTGGCGGTCTTCTTGGTGAAACAAAAAACAAATCTTCTGAATGAGCCAACTCCTCATCAACGACTACCTCAAGCAACTCGATCTGATTAAAAAAATCAGTGGCAGCTCGCGCGAAACCATCGTGCGAGAAGCATTTAAAGATTTGCTCAAGGCTTGGGGTAAGCAACACAACCTCGTTTTTCTGGCCGAATATCCCCTCAAAACCTCAACCAAATCTAACATCATGCTCGATGGTGCGCTACTGCATGAGCTGCGCATGCCACTGGGATATTGGGAGGCCAAAGACGCGGATGACGACCTCGACGAAGAGGTCAGCAAAAAATTCAAGAAGGGCTATCCGCAAGACAACATCATTTTTTCTGATGACGCGATTGCCGTGCTGTGGCAAAACCGTAACGAAGTGTTGCGTTGCGACATGACCGACACGCACGCGCTGGAAAAATTACTCAAATTATTTTTTGCTTTCGAACGTCCCGAGATTGCCGGTTTCCGCACTGCGGTTGAGCAATTTAAAGTTGACCTGCCCGCCGTGCTGCAAGCGCTGCGCGAGATGATCGAGCACGAACATCAAAGCAACACTAGCTTCCGCAAGGCCGAGAAAAAGTTTCTCGCTCATGCACAAGAAGCCATCAACCCGAATCTCACCGAGGCCGATGTGCGCGAGATGTTGATTCAGCACATTCTTACCGAGGAGATTTTCGCCAAGGTGTTTGACGACAGCGATTTTCACCAGCACAACAACGTGGCGCGTGAACTGTATGCACTGGAAGGCGAATTTTTTACCGGCAGCCTGAAGAAGCAAACACTGAAAGGATTGGAAACTTACTACGCCGCTATTCGCGCTGCCGCCGCACAAATCAGCAGTCACAGCGAAAAGCAAACAATCCTCAAAGTTATCTACGAAAATTATTACAAAGTTTATAACGCCAAGGCTGCTGACCGGTTGGGCGTGGTCTATACGCCCAATGAAATCGTGCGCTTCATGATCGACGGTACGGACTGGCTCACCGAAAAACACTTCGGAAAAAACCTCATTGATAAAGACGTGGAAATTCTCGACCCAGCAACCGGCACCGGCACATTTATCTGCGAACTGCTGGAACACTTTCGCGGCCAGCCCGCCAAACTCAAGCACAAATACCTGCACGAACTGCACGCTAACGAAGTCGCTATTCTTCCGTACTACGTTGCCAATCTAAACATTGAAGCCACCTACGCCGCTATTCAAGGGCAGTACGAAGAATTTCCGAATTTATGTTTTGTCGATACGCTTGATAACGTCGGCCTGCATACTGCCGCACACGGCACGACGGGGGATATTTTCGGCAGTGTCAGCGAAGAAAACGTGGCGCGCATCAAGCGCCAGAACAGCAAACGTATCAGCGTTGTGATCGGCAATCCGCCCTACAACGCCAATCAGTCCAACGAAAACGACAACAACAAA
>JAUYFR010000090.1 GCA_030690855.1 Gallionellaceae bacterium | reverse complement strand
GTTTTTCCTGAAGGAACGACGACGGATGGTTCAAACGTAATGCACTTTCACTCTTCATTGATTCAGCCAGCTATCGACGCGGGGGCCAAAGTTTTTCCAATGGTCATTCGCTATCACGATGTAAAAGGCAATCACAGCACTGTGCCTGCGTATATTGATGAGGTGAGTTTTGGCGCTTCATTGTGGTTAATTTTGACAACGCGCGAGCTACATGTGCAGCTTGTTCCGACGCCGGTGTTAGAGGCAAGCGGGGCTGAGCGTCGTTCATTGACTCTGCAAGCACAACAGAATATTAGTGATACGTTATCTGAGTTGCATGTGGTTGCCACAACAGCAATACCCGCATTTCAAGAGAAGGTGCCAGCACTAGCGCAAGAAGAGTTAGAGGCTGAAATGCATTTTCAATCACTCTACGGCGTGTTGCTGAACCCGCCATTGAGTGCCGAGGCAATGCGTCGAAAAGCTGAATAAACCTAGGGAAGCGCTGATTTATTCAAATTTTCTAGGCGGCGCGCTGTTTTGCTCCTCCCCTGATAAGGGGAGGCTGGGAGGGGTTAGGGGTTGGACGCTAAGAAAAACAAGGCTTACAGTCAAAACCGAAACCCCCTCTAACTCCCCCTTCTCAGGGGGAGAACCGAGCCTTGATTCCACGAGCGCCGAATAAATCAGCGTCTCCCTAGAAACCTCATTTCAAGCCACAGAGTTCACAGAGAACACAGAGAATGACATGGGATTCCATGTTTTTCTGGCTCACCCAAAAGGTGAATCGCAATTCTGCGATAACCATTTGTTTTTCCTCTGTGTTCTCTGTGGCTAACTAAGTTTTTTAGAACAGATTCACAAACTATTAATATTCGCTTAACCCTTCTGCAATATCCCGCCGCTAATCTTCTGCTATCTAAACCGATAGGAGAAGGCCATGCTAGACCTGATTCAGCAGCAAGCTCAAAAGCCTCAAAGCAAGCTCATCGTTGGCTTAGCTAAAACGGGTAGTGAAGTGGAAGATGCGCAACGCATTCGCTTCAAAGTATTCGCTGAAGAAATGGGCGCTAAGTTACCCAGTGCTGAATTAGGTTTAGATGTTGATCGATATGATCGTTACTGTGACCACCTGCTGGCTCGCGATCTGGGGACAAATGAAGTCATTGGCACCTATCGCATCTTGCCTCCTGAGCAAGCAACGAAAGCAGGCGGCTACTACTCAGAAACAGAATTTGATATTTCGCGCCTAGCGCACTTGCGTGAAAGCATGGTTGAAGTGGGGCGCTCTTGTGTTCACCCGGATTACCGTGATGGTGCAACCATTACGCAACTATGGGGCGGACTGGCTGATTACATTGCCACCCACAGTCATGAGTTCATTATTGGTTGTGCCAGCATCAGCATGAATGATGGTGGCCACTATGCCGCTAGTGTTTACAACAAAATCCATAAGTTGCACGCGGCACCTGCAGAGTTTCGCGTTGATCCGCTACGCCCCTTGCCTCTCGATACCTTGAACCAAGATTTAGAGGTGATTATTCCTCCGCTGATTAAGGGTTACCTGCGCTTGGGTGCATATATTGGTGGGGCTCCCGCTTGGGATTCTGAATTTAATTGCGCTGACCTTTTCATTTTTCTACCCGTGGCGCGTATGAACGAGCGTTATGCAAAACATTTTATGCGTAAGGCCGCGCAAGCATAAATCTAGATTGTTCATTAGAACGTCATACCGGCGAAGGCCGGTATCCAGCCATAAAAAACACTTCGCGAAGCGGACAAACACACGGTTTTGTCCCACTTTGTGGGGATTTGTTAATTAACTGGATTCCGGCCTTCGCCGGAATGACGGGTTTTCGGTCTAATGAATAATTTAGGATAAATACAACGTCGCACAAAGGTAAATTAGCATGAAGCAACTTGAATCGTTTCTCCGGATTCTGTCTCTGCAAAAACAACTGCGTCTCATGACCGGCATCTCTGTGCTGGGTATGTTTATCGTGGTTGCTTTTGTCATGTTTAACTTAGCACAGTTACGCAGTGAGTTTTCTACCTTTCATGATTTGCAGGATATGGATAAAAGCCTGATCGAAATAAAAGCAACGTCATTAGCTTTCAGCCGTGCAGACCCGATCATGCTAGAGACACCCGCCAAGCTCACTGCGGCAGATTCACGGATTCAGGAATTGTTGCAACGTATTGTTAAGACATCCGCAGAGCAGGCGACGCAATCTAAGTTCAAAGAAATTTCTGAAAAGTGGGTTGCCTACGTAAAAGGCTTCAAAGAGGCAATTGATATTGCCAAAGAAAGCCCCGCAGATGCCATCTCTATTCCTGATGCAATGTTCGCAATGTATTTATCGCCGATGGTGAGCGAGCTTGATGTATTAGTGGCGAGTAATAAAGAAGCTGAAACCGTTTCTGAAAATGCGATCAATAGCGTGATGAGTCAAATTTTGTGGATTGTACTGTTGCCCTTGGTGTTACTCGGGGTGATGACAACCGTGACGCAAACGTTGTTTGGTCATCATTTGCGCAAACGCTTAGATGTTATTGTCGATGAAATCAGTTATTTGCAAGGTGGGGATTTGTCGCGGCGTTTGTCGACGCATCATCAGGATGAAATTGGACTGTTGTCACAGACCATCAATAACTTTATTGCGCGTTTTGATGCCATTTTGTTTGACGTTCACGCATCGGCAGGCAATACGCACAGAACAGCTAAACAGATTGGCCACATGGCGAGTTCGGTCAGCGCTAACGCTAAAGAGCAGTCCTCTAAAGTGTTTGATGTAAGCAGCGCGATTGAAAGTATGGGCAGCACCGTAAAAATTATTGCTTCAAATGCCTCAAAAGCTTCTGACGCTGCCAATAAAACATTGCGAATGGTGAATACAGCGAGTGAGGAAATGGGGCAGGGCATTATTTTCTCATTGCATGAAATTGATCAAACCATGAACTCATCGGTACATACGATGGATGAGCTCAACGGCGCGATTAAACAGATTGGTAAGGTCAGCAGCTTGATTAAAGACATTGCGGAGCAGACTAATCTTTTGGCGCTCAATGCGGCGATTGAGGCTGCGCGTGCTGGTGAGCAGGGCCGTGGTTTTGCTGTGGTGGCCGATGAGGTGCGCAAACTGGCTGAGCGTACCGCCAATGCAACTTCAGATATTACGGGCATCGTAAAAACAATTGAAACTCAAACCAAAGAAGCCACCGAAGTGATGAAGCGCGCCAAAAAGTCGGGAGCGCAAGGGGTTGTTCACGGCGAAGATATGGCCAAGCTTTTGCATGAAATTAAAGTCGATGTGAATGTGGTCACGGATATGATGAAGGAGATTGCTCGGGCCACTGAACAGCAATCGGCAGCGGGTGATCTTATTTGGCGCAACATTGATTCTGTCGCTATTATTAGCGCTGATACCGCAACAAATATTGAGCAGGCGCGTAATGAAATGCTCACCTTGGCAGATACTTCAAAAGCATTATTCGATACCGTTGGTCAATTTAAATTAGCGAAGGCAGCATAGTTTTTGTAGTAGTTAGTGCGTAGTAGAAGTAGCTTCAATTTGTTTATCTCCCTCCTTTTCGCGCACGCAGTATGGTGCGCGTTTTTTTTGTTCAAATTATGTGTGCGCTTTTAATTTCATCGGGTTAATTCACCGCCCATTGGGCGGCGGGTTTTTCGTAGGTCGGAATTCATCCCGACGCTTTTCTTTGATTAGCTAACCCCGTTGGGATGAATCCCAACCTACCAGCCCAATACTCCGATGCATGCGGCGGAGTGGTTTAACTGGCAAAAAATTATTACAGCTTGATGACGCAATCCTTGATGTTGCTTGCTTACAACGCCCCCATGAAATTTTTGTTACAACCCTCGTTTTTCGATTTTCTGCGGAATAATTCGCGCCGAATTCTCACTCGAGGGAATTTTGATTCGCCAGTTTTTCTGGTGAAAACAACTTTAACGTTAAGGAGTTTTACTAAGATGCAAAAGAAAATTATCGCTTTGGCAATCGCAGCAGCTTTTTCTGCGCCAGCTTTCGCTGACAACGCAAACATCACTGTGTACGGTAAGGCAATTTTGGATGTTGAGTCTGTGTCTAACGACAAGTCAACCTTGAGCCGTTCTACTCGTGTGCAAACTAACGCTTCTCGTTTAGGCTTTAAAGGCAAAGAAGATTTGGGTGACGGCTTGTCAGGCTGGTTCCAATTTGAAGTTCAAATGGACGCTGATGGTAATGGCGCCAACGGCTTAGCTAATGGTACTCGTAACTCTGGCGTTGGTATCGACAGCGGTTTTGGTACGATCATGATGGGCGTATGGGATACACCTTTCAAACTTGCTCACAACAAAATTGAGTTGTTTGATAACACGACTGTTTTTAGTGCGACAAATTTGATCGGTCGCTCTGGCTCAAACAGCTATGTAACTCGTCGTAGCAACGTTGTGCAATATTGGTCTCCATCACTTGGTGGTGTGAAGGTTAACGTTTCACACAGCCCAGATGAAGGTACATCAGCCGGTGCTGCCACTACTCAGGGCTTTAATAAGAGCCAAACTTCCATGTCTGCCGTTTATGACGATAAAGATTCAGGCGTTTATGTAGCGGCTGCTTATGAAATGCGTCCTGATGCTACGACTAAAGCGACTACAGACAGTGCAATGCGTTTAGTGGCACGTTATGAGATGGGTGATTTCTGGGTTGGCGCGACATTTGAGGGCATTAAAGTTAACTCATCTGCAACAGTTAATTACACACAAAATAACATGGAATTGGCTGCTAACATGAAGATGGGTACGAGCTCTGTTGGATTGAGCTACGTAAAGAATGGCGACACATCAACTGCAAAGACAAATGCAAGCCAATTTACATTGCGTTATGGTTATAACTTCACTAAGCGCACAGAGGTGTTTGCTGCCTACGCTTCTTTGAAGAATGACACAGCAGGTACTT
>JAUYFR010000299.1 GCA_030690855.1 Gallionellaceae bacterium | reverse complement strand
ATTTAAATCAAAAATTTATTTTAGAATATTAACACATTTTGTGTATACTGCTCCCTGCCCCAACCTTTCTAAATTTAAACAAAATGAAGGAGAAAGCATGAAATTTTTGAAGAAAATATTGGTCATCGCAACTTTGTTGATGTCGACACAAGTCTTTGCTGAGGCAGTACCAGGTCGCGATTACACCGTGATGGGATCGCCAGTGCCAACACACTCGGGCGAAAAAATCGAAGTGTTGGAATTTTTCTTTTACGGCTGTTCGCATTGTTATCACTTACATCCGCATCTGATGGCGTGGGAAAAGAAAGCACCGAAGGATGTGGCCCTGCAATTAGTGCCTACTATTTTCCGTGATTCATGGGAGCCAATGGCCCGCACTTTTTTTGCGTTAGAGGCGATGGGGCAATTGAGCCGATTGCATGATGATTTGTTTAAAGCGTGGAATGTAACGAATACTGATTTAAGCGACGAAGCTAAAATCGGCGCATGGATGACACAGCATGGTGTTGATCGAGCTAAATTTGCTGCGGCTTATAACTCCTTCACAATGGGTAGCAAAGTGTCACGTAGCAACCAGATGGTGCGTGACTTCGGTATTCGCGGTACGCCAACCGTTGTTGTCGATGGCAAATTTGTAATCACTGGCTTGTCGCCAGAAGTAACGATTCAAGTATTGAACGATGTGTTGGCGCGTGCGCGTAAGGAACGTAGTAAACGCTAATGAAGGTTGTCAGCCTTGCATGGCCATTCGACTAAAATATGCAAAAAACACATATTAAGTCACTGGTCATTTCTGGCGCGTCGAGTGGCATTGGTTTAGCCCTCGCGCGCCATTATCTTGAGCGAGGCGCAGTCGTTGCCGCCTTTGCCCGTCGCGCCGAGTTGTTGCAAACTCTTGCAACAGAATTTCCCAATAAAGTTTTTTGTTACACACTGGATGTGCGGGATGCCGCAGCTATTCAGCAGGCGGCAAGTGATTTTATGTTGCATGTTGGTGTACCCGATATTGTTATTGCTAACGCGGGCGTGAGTCGGGGAACGCTCACTGAATACGCCGAAGACATCGACGCCTTTCAGCAGGTGTTTGACACCAATGTAATGGGTATGGTGAAAATCTTTCAGCCTTTCTTGAGCGCAATGCGCGACGCGAAGCAAGGAAAATTAGTTGGCATTGCCAGTGTCGCGGGGTTTCGTGGCTTGCCCGGTTCAGGTGCTTACTCGGCGTCTAAGGCGGCGGCGATTTCTTACTTAGAAAGTCTGCGCGTCGAGCTGTGCGATAGCGGTGTTAAGGTGATTACGATTTGCCCCGGCTACATCAAGACGCCAATGACGGAGGTAAACCCCTATCCCATGCCGTTTATTTTGGGAGCTGAAGATGCGGCGCAACGTATGGCAAAAGTGATTGAACGAGGTTGCTCGTTCGCGGTGATTCCTTGGCAAATGGGGTTGGTAGGGCGTGCGATGAAGCTGTTGCCAAATTGGCTATACGATTTGATTTTGAAGAACGCGACCTATAAGCCGCGCAATTTTTAAAGATGGCTTAAGCCGGAACTCCAAAGGTCACCCGTAGGTCGGGATTTATCCCGACGCTTTTGCAGCGGTCAATACGCACCGTCGGGATAAGTCCCGACCTACAACACACACAATTATTGTTTTTTTAAAATCATTAACTGGTAAGAGGCTAAGGCAGTCATTTATTCGGCGGATGATTTAACCCGATTCACTTTGACCTTCATGGCTGGCTTCGATGCTGTTTGGGCAGCACTCTCTAGTTCAATAACTTTGGCTTTGAGTATTTCAATTTGCTGATATTTTTCGGTGAGTACCGCAGTTTGATTTTTTGATTCATCAACTTTTTCCGTCAACATTTTAAGCTGCGAATCTTTATCGGCGAGTTGCTGGGAGAGTGCCTCTAACTGTTGATCTTTTGCGCTGAGTGCAGCAAGGGACGCGTTTTTTGCATTAGTCGTATCTAGCAATAACGCTTCACAATTTGGCGCGGCTGTCGTTTTACCAGTGGCTGTGTTGCCAAGACGTGCCACCTCGGCAGCATGTTTAATCTCATCAACTTGTTTCTCTAGTGACTGGTCGCGCAAGTCGTTTAATCCGAAAGACAGAGCGATTGCAAACAAGCGAGTTTCTTCTTGCAAGATGATTTGCTCGACGGTGATGCCGTTTGAATGGGTGCTTGGATTAAGTTGAGCGTAAAGCAAAGTCACACGAGCATTAACCTGTTGTGCATGGCGTGCAGCGAAGAGAGCATCGGCACTGACCTGCTGAACTAAATTTGAATCCAGATAGGCATTGGCGATCTTGTTCTTAGCGTCTTGAAAGAGCTTTAGCGCTTGGCCGTAAGTTAAGGGGGAGAGTTTGTCGGCATTGTTTTTCTTGCTGGCATTGTTGATCGCTTCGCTCTCATGCAAGGCATTTTCTTGCACCGATTTAATAACTAATTCCTGCATTGTTTTGAGCAGCGTTTCTTTTTCTTTGTCGATGCTGTCTGTTTGTTCGAGCTCAATTTTTTTAATTAGCTTAGCGAGATCGCTGATGGTTTTTTCATAGTCTTTGGCTAACAGCCTGGGGGCGTTGTGTGCCTCCATTTGAGTTTTGAAGGCCAGCTCTTTAGCAAAGCGATACTTCACAATCGGAATCAGCGTGCGACCTTTTTCTAGCAGCGCATCTGCTTTGGCGGCACTGTTCACTAGAACACTTTTAGGCTTGTTGCCCAGCGCACTTTGGCACTCACCCAGTATCTTGGCGGCATCAATATAATATTGTGGCGCTAAAAATTCCATGTCGGACTCTTTGGCATTGGTCACATTGCTTTCGAGGGCGGCGACCACATCCAGCGCAGAAAGCGCGTTATATTTTGCAACATAGACAGGGGATGCTTTAAGGCTAGGCGCTTCAGTGGAAGTGCATCCTGTTAGGAGCGCAGCCAGAGAAAAAATCAGAAAAAAACGCGTACGCATGAATGTATCCTTTTAATCTTTTTGGGTTCAGTTACCCGCCGCTGGCGTTGCCGTGTTTTATTTATAACAAATTGATTATATTGACTAATCAAAAGCTACGTCGCCTTCTTCTAGCGCCAATCCAAGCGGCATATTTTTGAAGTCAAACAAATGGCCATCGAGCAAATGTGATGGCTTCACATTCTGCATTGCAGTAAAAATAGTTTGGCTGCGGCCTGGATATTGGCGCTCCCAGTTAGTGAGCATCTCTTTAATGTTTTGACGCTGCAGATTTTCTTGCGAACCACATAGGTTGCACGGAATGATGGGGAATTCCATCGCACGCGCAAAGCGAGCAATATCTTTCTCCGCACAATAGGCCAAGGGACGAATGACGATGTGATCGCCTTTGTCAGTGATCAATTTTGGCGGCATAGATTTAAGCTTGCCACCGAAAAACATATTCAAAAAAAGTGTTTCGATCATGTCATCGCGATGGTGTCCCAGTGCGATTTTATTTGCGCCTAATTCACCCGCCACTTTGTAAATGATGCCGCGACGCAGGCGTGAGCAAAGCGAGCAAGTGGTTTTGCCTTCGGGGATTTTTTCTTTAACGATGGAATAGGTGTCCTGTGCTTCGATATGAAAATCCACGCCGATTTTTTTCAGATAAGTAGGTAGAACATCTTCTGGAAATCCCGGTTGCTTTTGATCGAGATTCATCGCCACAATTTTGAAATCAATCGGCGCGCGCTTGCGTAAGGTGAGCAGAATATCCAACAAAGTATAAGAATCTTTGCCGCCGGAGAGGCATACCATCACTGTGTCGCCATCCTCAATCATGTTGAAGTCGCCAATCGCTTTTCCGACCGAGCTCTCCAGCCGTCCTTTGAGACGATTGAAGTTGGTGGAATGAGATTCGAAGTGAATGGGTTGAATAATGTCGTTCATTGGGTTCGCTAATTAATGGGTTGCTGTGTTTGGATTTCACCCCAGCTTACGGGGGTGAACTAATTAAAGATTGACGCTACGACCACCATCCACGGCAATAATTTGGCCTGTGATGTAGGGTGCATCGGCAATTAAAAATTGTACGGTGCGGGCAATATCTTCCGGCGTGCCTTCTCTTTTTAGTAGCGTGTGCTCGACAATTTTCGCGCGTAATTCTTCATTTTGCCAATCTTCACCTTCTGGCCAGCTAATCACGCCGGGGGCAACCGCGTTCACGCGCACTTCGGGAGAGAGTTCTTGCGCCAAGCCTTTAGTCAGGGCCACCAACCCGGCTTTAGCGGCGCTATACAAGAGATGCCCGTGCATCGGGCGTTCAGCGTGAATATCGACAATGTTTACAATTGCACCACGGCGGCGACGTAATTCATCTGCGGCGGCTTGCGAAATAAATAGCGGGGCTTTTAAATTAGTGCCGAGTAAATCAGTCCATTGCATTTCATTAATTTCGGCAAGTGGCGTGGCATAAAAACTGGAGGCATTGTTGACCAAGGCGTCTATCTGACCGAAATGTTGAATCGCGTCCTGCACCATTGCTTTTAAGGCAACGAGATCAACTAAATCAGCTTGCACACAGTGGGCAGAGTTGGGGCGGGCATCGTTAAGTTCGGCACACAAGGCCAGCGCCTCATAGAGTGAGCTGCGATAGTGAATAGCGATATTTGCGCCAGCAGCATGTAAGCGCCGACAGATGGCTGCCCCCACGCGTTTTGCCCCGCCTGTCACCAACACCACTTTACCTTGCATCATTCTCTCCACTACACTCGCGCACCTCTCGAATTATACCTGACCATGACCAGCTCACTACCGCAACCCTCAGCGCAAGCCATCGCTCACAGCAATCAGTTAAGCGAGGCGATTCAACAAGATATTGCGAGACAGGGCGGCTGGATTCCATTCTCACGTTTTATGGAGCTCGCGTTGTATGCCCCCGCGCTGGGTTACTACACAGCAGGCGCGCGCAAATTTGGCGAGGCAGGGGATTTCATTACCGCTCCAGAATTGTCTTCTTTATTTGGCAGAGCACTCGCGCGACAGCTCATTGAAATTATGCAACTCAGCGCGCCGCACATTATGGAATTAGGTGCAGGTAGCGGCAAATTGGCACTCGATATTTTGCTTGAATTAGAGCGGCAAAATAATTTGCCAGAGCGTTATTCAATACTTGAAGTGAGTGCAGATTTACGTCAGCGTCAGCAGGCTTTGCTACACGAAAAATTACCGCATTTGATTTCGCGAGTGCAGTGGCTGGATGCGCTCCCTGAAAAATTTTCAGGCGCGGTGATTGGTAATGAAGTGTTAGATGCTTTGCCAGTGCATCTGGTGTATTGGGCCACAGGGCAAGTGTTTGAACGTGGCGTTGGCGTAGAAGGCGAGCGCTTTATTTGGCATAACCGCTTGCCAGAAAATGCCGACTTAATTGAATTTGCTCAAAGCATCGAAGTGCCGGATGACTATTTAAGCGAGGTTTCGTTTGCGGCGAGAGGGCTGGTTGCCAGTCTATGCGAACGAATGGATTTAGGCGCAATGATTTTTATTGATTACGGTTTTGGCGCACGGGAGTATTACCATCCACAACGTTCTCGCGGCACCTTGATGTGCCACTACCGTCATCACGCACACGATGATCCGTTTTACTTGCCCGGCTTGCAGGACATCACCGCGCATGTCGATTTCACCGCTATTGCCGAAACCGCTATTGATCATGGCGGACATTTTTTAGGCTACACCTCGCAGGCGCATTTTTTATTCAACAATGGCATAACAGATTTTTTGACGGATGTTTCGCCAGAAGACGTCAAGGCTTATGCCCCGCTCGCTGCACAAATACAAAAACTCACCAGCCCTGCTGAGATGGGCGAGTTGTTTAAAGTCATTGCGCTAGGCAAAGGACTGGATCAGCCCCTTGCAGGATTTTTGCGCGGAGATTTGTCGAGGACGTTGTGATTATTTAGTTATTTTTTGCCCACAAAAAGTGATGTGCAAGATCAAAAAATTATCGTCGTGCGGTCATCATTGAACTGACATCAGAGTATGATAAACACTCGGTTTTAAAAATTAAATAGGGGAAATTATCATGAAAAATTTCACGAAAATTATTGCAATGACTGCGCTGTTCACTTTGGGTTGTAGCGCCGGTAGCGCCCTAGCAGAAGAAAGTAGCAGCGGCTCCTCGGTGGCGGCAAAAGATTGGTCCGTGACGGTCGGCATGAAAGTGTGGGCAGC
>JAUYFR010000089.1 GCA_030690855.1 Gallionellaceae bacterium | reverse complement strand
CAGAACCAAACCATGTGTGCGATTGGCAAGTAAGCGAAAGTGAACCACAGTGCAGAGAACAACATCACCGCAGAAAACTTCATACGCTCAGCAAATGCACCCGCGATCAGTGCAACTGTGATCGCTGCGAAAGTCGCTTGGAACGCCACGAAGATGAACTCAGGGATGTAAACGCCTTTGCTGAAGGTTGCAGCATTAGCCACAGCGCCAGTCATCGGATCAAAGATACCCTTCAAGAACAAGCGATCAAAGCCACCGATAAATGCGTTGCCTGTCGTGAAAGCTAATGAGTAACCGTACACCGCCCATAACACGGTAATCAGCGCGAAGATGCTAAATACTTGCATCAGCCCAGACAGCATGTTTTTGCTACGCACTAAACCGCCGTAGAACAAAGCCAAGCCTGGAATCGACATCATGATCACTAACAGTGTCGCAACCAACATCCAAGAGGTATCACCCTTATTAGGTACAGGTGCGGGAGCAGCAACAGCGGCAGCAGGTGCCTCTGCGACAGCAGGCGCGGCAGTAGCGGCTGGCGCGGCGACAGTCGTTGCTGTCGCAGCAGCAGGCGCGGCCTCTTCAGCAAACGAGGGTACTGACAAGCCAAACAACATGGCTACCAGCATGAATGAAGCAATAAGTTTTTTAGTTACGGCATAACCCCAGCTGGCGCTGGCATTAGCCTTCACTGAAACTGCACTACGTTTCGTTTTCATTTCCACTCTCCTTAAAGTGCTTCAGGACCGGTTTCGCCGGTACGGATACGCAACACTTGCTCTAGGCTCTGCACGAAAATTTTGCCGTCGCCGATTTTGCCGGTCTGTGCTGCCTTTTCGATTGCCTCGATCACTTGATCAAGCATGTCCGCCTTGATCGCTGCTTCCAGTTTGATCTTAGGTAAAAAATCCACCACATACTCAGCGCCACGATACAGCTCGGTATGTCCCTTTTGACGTCCAAAGCCTTTGACTTCAGTAACCGTGATGCCTTGTACGCCAATGGCGGAAAGAGCTTCACGCACTTCGTCTAGCTTGAACGGCTTGATGATTGCTGTAACCATTTTCATTTTTAGTCCTCCTTAAAATGCGGAGCAAGAGTACCCCGCGTTAACCAAATTACATCGCGTGAGTCAGGGTTACAGCAACGGCTGCCTTACCCCAGTTTTGGTTACCATAAGTCCAAGATGGACTTACATTGGTGTTGGTGTAAGCCAGACCTGCTACATAACCGCCGAAATCTTTAGTTACCGCTAACTTGTAGTCTGAATAACTAAAAGTATCTGTCGGCCCAATGTTGAAATGCTGACGGCCTGCATGAGCAATCACCGTCGCACCCAAACTCTCAACTGGGTAATTTACGGTTAAATCGGCGTAACCTGTGCCGCCTGCATTAGGCGTTGTCAGGAAACGATCCAAAAGTCCGTATGAATATTTCAGGGTGACAATACTGTACGTCACACCAACATAGGCTTCTGCTGTATCTGCATTGGCAAAACCCGCAGCTGGGGTGTAGCCACTTCCTAAATAGTTGTAACGCACAGCACCCACGTCATAAGCAACGTCAGCCATGACCGTTCCTTTAAAACCAAAGTAAGTATCCAATTCCATTGTTGGGCCGTAATTGCCAGTAGCGACTGAAACCGCACCGCTGTCTGCAATCCAACTTACGTTAGAACCCCAAACTCCCGCATAGAAACCACTAGCGTGTGCATAATCAAAACCACCTTGAATCGCAGGAGCATGAGATGTTTGTGTCAAACCACGATAGATGTAATCAGATACGATGCCGACGTTACCAGTCACAGGGGAAGGTGCAGCAGCTGGTGCATCTTCAGCCAATACCGGCATTGCAAAAGCAGCGCCTAAAGCGATTACGAGTAATTTAGTCTTAAACATGGCGTTTCCTTTTCTATGAAGTTAAAAATTAAAGCTAAAAATTTTGGGACTTAATTCATCCACGGTGTTGTTAGAGCAGAATCCGTGCCACCCCATGAAAACAAGTAAAAAGAATGGATTTTTATCAATTTGAAATAATCAAACTAGTGATTTGCACCAACTCTATGCGTATTTACACAGGCACGCACTCAAGCAGTGCGTATCCGTTAATTTGCTACACTAAGGGTATCGTTAAACTAAACACAAGAGGCCTTACACCATGTTAAACACGCAATTTTTTGAAAAAATGTCGGCAAAACTAAGCGATGCCGTTGCCAGCGGCCCCGCTAAAGATTTTGAAAAGAACGCGCGTGCGCTACTGGCACAGGGTTTTTCAAAGTTAGATTTGGTTACCCGCGAAGAATACGAAGTACAACAGCAGCGCTTAGAAAAACTAGAAGCGCGCATCACTGCCTTAGAAACAAAGCAATAATTCATGAGCCTCGCTGTTCTTTACAGTCGCGGCCTCGCGGGCATGGATGCTGCGCTAGTCACGGTTGAAGTGCATCTCGCCAATGGCTTGCCTAATTTCACCATTGTTGGCTTGGCTGAAGCTGAGGTGAAAGAAAGCAAAGACCGCGTGCGTGCCGCATTGCAAAATTGCCAGTTTGAATTCCCCACCCGCCGCATCACCGTCAACCTCGCACCTGCCGATCTACCCAAAGAAAGCGGGCGTTTTGATTTACCGATCGCCATTGGCATTCTTGCCGCCTCGGGGCAAATACCCGCAGACCGATTAAACGATTATGAGTTTGCGGGTGAACTCGCGCTCACTGGTGAGCTACGAGCCATACGTGGTGCACTGGCAATGACCTATCGCGCCGCAAATTCAGGCCGCGCATTTATTTTGCCCGCCATGAATGCACCGGAAGCCTCGCTGGTAGAAGATGCCGTGGTATATCCGGCAAAGTCTTTGCTCGAAGTGGCCGCACATCTTGCCGGACGCGATGCACTCACTCGCCACACTCCAGAAAACAAAACCATCGCTCCGCATTACGCCGATATGCGCGAAGTAAAAGGTCAGGCGCAATCAAAGCGTGCGCTCGAAATCGCAGCCGCAGGCTCACATTCCGTGTTGATGAGCGGGCCGCCGGGCACAGGTAAAAGCATGCTGGCCTCGCGCTTCCCCGGCATCTTGCCGCAAATGACACAGGAAGAAGCGTTAGAAAGCGCGGCCATGCAGTCACTCGGCGGCATGTTTGAAGTAGAAAACTGGAAGCGCCGCCCTTATCGCGCACCGCACCACACGGCTTCGGCAGTCGCTTTAGTTGGCGGCGGAAGCAATCCCCGCCCCGGCGAAATTTCAATCGCCATGCACGGCGTTTTATTTTTAGACGAATTGCCAGAATTTGATCGTAGCGTGCTGGAAGTGTTGCGTGAGCCAATGGAAAGCGGGCGCATCACCATTTCACGCGCCGCACGGCGTGCCGATTTCAAAGCGCAGTTTCAACTCGTAGCCGCAATGAACCCCTGCCCCTGCGGCTATCTCGGTCACTACAACGGCAAATGCCGCTGCACGCCCGATCAAGTTGCACGCTATCGCGGAAAAATTTCTGGCCCACTACTCGA
>JAUYFR010000283.1 GCA_030690855.1 Gallionellaceae bacterium | reverse complement strand
AAACTTTGATGATTCAGTAAAACAAGAAATCTGGGCAACTGTTCGTGCGATGAATGACGCATGGACAAAAGGCAATCCTGACGACCTTGCCAAGTTTTTTCATCGAGACATGGTTGCCATTACCGCCACCGACCGTAAGCGCCTTGATGGAGGTGCCGCTTGTATCGCCGGATGGAAAGGCTTTGCCAATGCCGCTCACATTCACCGATGGGAAGAGATTGATCCAGTAATCCATGTCTATGGCAACTCCGCAGTTGTTGCCTACTACTTCGATATGTCCTTTGATATGGGCGGACAGACAATCAACATGGCAGGCAGAGACATGTTTTTCTTTGTCAAAGAAAATGGCAGATGGTGGGCTGTTGCAGATCAGTTCTCCCCATACCCGGCCTAACTTGGCGTTCGAGAGGGACGCGCCAAAAGCGGCGCGCCCCTCAACTTTACGTTAGGCATCAACAATAACTGCCTCTCTTCCGCCTCCTTTTGCCGTCCATAAACATGAAAAAATTAACGCTTTTATCATATTTGTCTTGGGGCTATCGCAAACCCAGACACGATTCATTATGAACACAATTTTACAACTAAAAAACCTTGGCATGTCATTCCTCTGCATCATCGCTCATAGCTCCACGAATGCAAGCAACGGTTAATACTCCTATCGCCCTTGCCAGATCGCATTGCATCCCCATCGTTTGCCTGCGTAGTGTTCCATCCGCGTGTTCGATAACAATAAATACATTTCTCACCGCGTCTTCATCTTCTTCAATCCAGTCTGCTTGTTCACGCAAATGCTTTGCAATTGATGCGTTACTTGGTGCGAATCCTGTATTTGGTAGTTGTTTAATTTCTGCCATATAATGCCTTTCAAAGTTCAGCCTAACCCTGCAGTCGAGTCGGACTAGGCAAAAGCGCCTAGCCGCTCACTTTTACGTTAGGCGATGCCGTAGCGCCTCATCTACGGCTAAACATAAAGGAAGGAAAGAAATGAAAAAGTTTGCTCTTGCTCTAGCAATGATGTTTTCCGTTGGTGCCTATGCTGCTGAAACAGCTGGTATTACAGGGATGGTCATGACCAATGACACTGTTGATAACAATAATTTCACTTACCCAAAAAACATTCACACTGTGTATTTTTCAAATGACCCATCTGAAGGCGCAATTTTCTTGTTCTATCTCGCATACAAGAAAACAGGTACGCATCAACCATCCGTCGAACTCACTGACAAGAATGGAAAGAAAATTGATCAGTGCCAATTTGACCCCACAACGGTCACAAAACTTCCATGGACGCATACGCTAACTTGTCGTTGGAGCGGGCGACAATCTGACGGTGGAATCAATTTCACCGTCTACAACAAGTTCGGTGGCAAGCAGGAAAAAATCGGAGAGTTGTTCTTGGCATCAAAGAACCCACAATGACTTCTCAACAGCATGAAGTTGGGCGTAACCGATTTCGCAATATGATAGAAAACTTCAACGACAAGCCCCTTGAAGAAATCACAAATCATCTTGATAGTCTCGGCATATCAACATCATTCATTGCTGGTGCGGCTGCTGTCGCCAAATATTGTGACAAGGTGCTGCCTGCTTGCCCATCGGCGGCGAAAGTTATTGCCGTCATATTGGTGTTTGTTGGGTTATTCCTCATTGTTTGGGTCGGTTTCGGTGCTTGGGTCGGGATGGCAAAACTGGAGCCGGGTCGTATTAGAAGCCATCTTGGCGGTGCTTTGTTTTTCCTCATAGCCATTCTTGTGGGCATTGGGGGTATGTTTGCAGCCATATCCGCCTAACCTTGCATTCGAGCGGGACTGCCCAGAAGCGGGCAGCCCCTCAATTTTACGTTAGCCACCAAAAGGGAAAAGTGATGGAGAACTTCAAAAAAGATTTCTTGGCATCGTACCTGTCTGGAGGCATGGGTTCACTCTCGAAACGCGACATTGACGCGCTTGTGATGCACCTTCTCGATGAGCAGGGCCTTGATGACGGTGTGCCGTTAAGAAACCTATCGAACCAACAAGTCAGCGTGAAATTGAGGGTTCCGGCAACCCGAATTAAAACGCTTCGATATGAAGCAACCTTAAAGTACATCAGCGACAACGAATCCATAGCCAAATGGAGATTCTTGGAGGTGCTTGCTAAATCGAAATTTGATTCCGAGAAAGACAAAATCGGATTCATCATCGAAGATGCTTTCACCAAGAATTGGCTCCAAGGCATTCTCAAGAGCGATGGCCTAGTCTTCGACAATTCATTCAACACCGAGGTTGTGAAGGTTGACTCAGATGGACTTTTCGCAGTGCTGAAAGCTCTATATGACGACAAAAGTGTTACGACATTGAAGAAGAGGATCGACGATACAAAGGCCAAAAAGGAAAAGCTATCGTTTGCAGAAATCAAAAAGGAGTTCTTGAAGGGTGCTGCCAGCGCACTTGGCGAGTCAGCCACAAGTGTTGCCACTAAAGGTTTGCTTGCTCTAGTTGGCGGCTAACCCGGCAGTCAAGCGGGACTGCGCAAAAGCGCGCAGCCCCTTACTTTTACGTTAGGCATTATAATTCCCCTATGTCACCTACAATTTTTCATGAGGGTAGTTTCCGGTTCTTTTTCTTTTCGCGGGAAGAGCCAAGAGTGCATGTGCATGTTAGCCATCCCGATGGAGAAGCCAAGTTCTGGATATTGCCCGAACTGGCGCTGGCAACATCCACTGGGCTTTCGCCCAAACAAATCAAGGAAGCTCAACGTCTTGTCGTTGTTCACATGAAGGAGATAACCCATGCCTGGCACATCCACTTTCCAAGCTGAAATCACAAATATTTCAAAACACGGCTTCTGGTTGCTGCTTGCCGACGAGGAGTTGTTTTTGCCCTTTACTGATTTCCCATGGTTTCGGGGGGCTACGATCGAGCAGCTATGCGAAGTTGAGTGGCCTACCGAAAATCACCTTTTTTGGCCCTCGCTAGACATTGACTTGGCCGTTGAGTCCATACGTAATCCTTCTGCCTTTCCATTGGTGGCCTCGCAAAGCCTAACCCTACGCTCAAGCGGGACTGCGCAAAAGCGCGCGACCCCTTAGCTCCACGTTAGGGCTTTAGGGAGATCGTAATGAAGTTGTTCTGTTACCGGATGCTTGGCTTTGCAACGATGAGGCGCGCGCGACAGCATTCCGTTTATTCAACGCAAGTCAGCTTAATCGTGTAGCAACTGCGGCATTGCCACTTGGCGTATCGGTTCAGGCAAAGGAATATCTCAGTGCGTTGCTAATTGGGAGCCTAGACCTCCTAAGCCGCGAACAATCAAAAGCGAAAGACACGTTGTGGGAGCTTGAACTTTGGCAAGCATTGACCCGTATGGGGATGCATGCAACCTTGGAAGAGCCGGACATCGTCGTGACCTTCGACGACGCGAGAATCGGTATCGCGTGTAAGAAGTTTTATTCCGAAAACAACGTATCAAAAGTTCTTTCTCAAGCTGTTTCTCAATTCGAAGGCGACTTCGCCTTTGGTATTGTCGCAATTAATTTGGATGACCTCACACCCGCAAACACCATCCTGAAGGCAACATCCATTGATCAAATGCTGGAATTGATTTCACAGGTGAATTTTTCATTTATCAAAAGGCATGAGCGACATCTTCGTAAGTACCTTGAGTCCGGCAGAGCGATTGCCGCGTTCGTGTCAACGTCCGTTATTTCTGATGTAGTTACAGGAAAGCCTCGCTTTAATAACTCACGCCAGTCCACTCTATGGAACATACCTGGATTGCCGCTGGAGAA
>JAUYFR010000274.1 GCA_030690855.1 Gallionellaceae bacterium | reverse complement strand
GACGACTATAAAAAAGTCGCCGAAAAAATCGAGAGCGAAGCGCAGGTCAAAGTAATGCGCTGGGTAAATTGCACTGGGACCGCTATTGAGGCTTGTGCTACGCGCTGGGGAACTTTTGTAGGCCCGCTACTGACCGAGTTGATTGGCATTGAATCGCTCACTCCCTATGCGGGTGGCTGGTGTGGCAATGAACTTTATCAAGATGCTTTTTCGGCCGACATTCGCCAGCAGGTTCAGCAAAAATCACAGGCGATGGGTGATGCTTTGTACCAGCGCGGTTATCGCGGCTATTTCGAACTCGATTACTTAATTGATTTGGATACGCACGAAGTTTATTTGGGTGAGCTTAATGCGCGCATCACTGGGATTAGTGCGATGACGAATATGTCTGACTTCAGTGCGCAAACGATCCCGCTCTTTTTATTTCATTTGCTTGAATACGATGCCGATGTTGATTTAATACTCGATGTGAATGAGTTTAATCAAGCGGTCTTGGCGCAAGGCGCGAAAGGTGCCGCAGCTCAGATCATTTTGAAATATACCGATGAACCATTGAAGATCATCACGCAAGCACCAGTATCAGGCGTGTATGCCATGAACGAAGCCGGTGAATTAATTTTGCAACGCGTCAGCCATAATCGTCGCGATGCATTGGCGCAACATGAAGCCTATGTGCTGCGCATTATGAACACTGGTGAGTACGCGTATCACGGCGGTGACTTGGCGATTATGTTTATCAATCGGGTGATTCGTACCGCACAAGGAAAATTAAATGAAGACGGCCAGCGCTGGGTTGCGGCACTGCAACGTTGCTTCCAGTTTCGTCCGTTGAATCAGGAGGAGCGCTCGCTGGTAGAGTTGGCGCACAATCCCGCCAATGTAAAAAGTGGGCGCGAGCAATGAGTAGCTATACCACAAAACATTTTCAAGCCGTTGCGGAGAATTTCCCCGGCGATAAATGGTTGGCGCATTACCAAGCCGCTATTCCCTCTTACCGCCATTGGTTCGCTAGCGAAGGGGAAGTGAAACGCCCAAGCCTGCAAGAATGCCGTGAAGCGATGCAGACGTACATGCCTGAATTCGTACCGCTGTGGGAGCACCTCATTACCATCACTCAAGCCGATGAAAACGATGCGCGTCTATTGAGTTTTTATTGCCCCGCGCCTTACCTTGCGGGCTGCTCGCAAGCGGTGTGGACACGCTATTCCCCTATCCTCGTACGAAATTACGATTACGCTCCCGACTACTGCGAGGGGCGCATCATGAAAACGCATTGGTTTAACACCAATGTCATTGCCTCAACAGATTGTTTATGGGGTGCGTTGGATGGCATGAATGAGCACGGACTTTCCGTGTCGATGGCATTTGGTGGACAAGAAGGCGTCACTAAAGGATTTAGCATTCCCATTATTTTGCGTTACGTGCTGGAATTTTGTACGACAGTAGATGAAGCAGTCACTGTGTTGTGTCGCATTCCTTCGCACATGGCATACAACATCACCTTATTGGATGCCTATGGGCAGGTGCGCACCGTGGAACTCTCGCCCTTCTTTGTGCCGAACGTAACTTACAAACCGCTGGCGGTTAATCATCAAGGCGATTTTGAGCTCACTAATTATGCGATGTTTTCGCGTTCTTATGAGCGTCAGCAATTTTTGATTAACAAGCTTTATGACCCACTCACCAGTATTGAATCTTTTGTAAACTCGTTCGAGTTTAGTCCGCTGTTTGCGGCAAATTACGCGCAGGGTTTTGGTACTCTCTACACCGCCATTTACAATCCGCAATTGCGCGCAATGGAATACCGCTGGGCGAATGGCGTGCGCATGTATCAGTCGTTTGCTTTCTTTGAGGAATACGAACTATGGGTCAATCTCGGATGAAAACTTTAGGCCAAAGCACTAGCTTGATGATGATTTTATTTAGCGTCATTTCTTTTCAGTTAGCTTATGCCGACGGCGAGGATGAGTTGCCGGAAATTAGCGCATGGAAAATAACAACTTCGCCGCAAGCTCTTTACTCAAGTTTTAGTGGCGTCACTACCCGAGAAAGTTTGGTGGGCGCGGGTGTCAGTTTAGATGCGCAACATTTTGAACGATGGGGATTGTCGCTAGGGGTTGCGGGTTCTCAACTTTCCTACAAGGGGGCGAGTAACACACTCAATCAAACCGAGGGCAATC
Organism: Gallionellaceae bacterium; assembly: GCA_030690855.1. Taxonomy (GTDB): domain Bacteria; phylum Pseudomonadota; class Gammaproteobacteria; order Burkholderiales; family Gallionellaceae; genus PALSA-1006. The sequence goes on along the minus strand of JAUYFR010000274.1, from coordinate 1,058 downwards.
TTTCCGGTCGCGTGCATCTCACGCCTGATTTTCTTTCTGGTCAGCTCACTTTGCGTACCGATATTTTGCGCGCAGACAACAACGACTCCACCAACGAAACAAATAACGTGAACGTAATCGCACCTCAAATATCGTATTTAAATTACGGAAAAACTTTTTATGTCGATCTTGGCTACGCTCGCAGTCGTTATGGCGATAGCAATGCGGGGAATGGTTCGTTGACGGTGGCGCAATGGACGCCAACGATCGGATTCGGATTTAACGAAGGTGACGATTGGTTGCAATTGCGCGCTTACAACATCAGCCCATCCAATCCGGCGAGAGCACAAAGCCAATCTCGCACCAATGCTGGGGAGTTGAAATGGACACACTATTTTTATGCTGATGGCTTAACGCCGGAGCAGGTGCAAGTGGGTGCCTTGTTTGGCAAACGAATATATGCGGTAGAAGGCACGAATATTTATAACTTAGCGGACATCCAGCAAGGTGGCGCGTCACTCGGAGCGCAATGGCCCATCGCGCAAGATAGCCGTTTGTTGATTCAGGCAGGACAAAATCGTTATGGCGCCGGAGCAGGTGCGAGTTATTCCGGTAACTATGCCTACTTTAGTCTCATCAATCAGTGGTAATTTTTCATCACAGGAGCTCGCTTATGAAAACCAGAAAATCACCGGCCAAACTTTTTGCGCTCGTTGCGCTCTTCGCAAGCAGCGTTGTTTCTGCACAAGGAATAAACAAGAATTGGCAGGAGTCTTATTCACAAGAGGCATCGGGTAATTATGCCAAGGCGGCAGCGGCAGTTGATCTGGTATTGCAAGCGTCCCCCTCCAATGAGTTCGCCTACTTACGTCGTGGCTGGTTGAATTACATGCAAGCGCGCTATAACGATGCGTTACGCGATTACGATCAAGCGCTCAGGCTAAATCCTAAATCGCAAGAAGCGCAATTAGGGCGCACCTTGCCACTGATGGCACAGCAACGTTGGCGCGAAGCCGCTGGTGAAGCAACTAAGGTAATCGCCTCGTCACGCTGGGATTACACCGCCCATCTGCGTTTAA
>JAUYFR010000272.1 GCA_030690855.1 Gallionellaceae bacterium | reverse complement strand
AACAAGGAATAAGGTGAGGGTAAATTTCATGATGGCTCGCAGTGAACTCGAGTGCCGATTATAACAAGTGCGTCACGGTAAAAATCACTTCACATACTAGGCGGCCTAGTTAGTTTCACAAAGTATATAGATAGTGACTAGTCTGAATGGCATATTGTTCAGCTCAAGACATCGTTCTATAAAGCCTGCCAGCTTGTAATTTTAGTGAGAGGAAGTGCCATGTTGATGAGCGAAACTGCACAATCCGTTGAGGTGTCATACCAAAAATTTGGCATTGATTTTGCCGAGGCGGCGATGCGACACATGGAATGGCGAGAGCGGCTGAAGAATCACATTAGCGGTACGGCCATGGATAGCTGGCCCTCTTCAGAGGCGACGCAATATGATCGTTGTGAATTGGGGCGTTGGTTGCGCACAATTGGGCGTGCTCAATTGGGTCATCTGTCGGCGTTTCGCCACCTAGAACTGGCACACGCTGAGTTTCACTATTTCGCTGGAGTAATACTGAGCAAGGCAATGCTGAAAGAGGTAGTGCAGGCAGAGGAAATTTTGAAAAATGAATTTTCACAAGCGACTCGACGCGTGCTGGTATCAATTAATGAAATTAACGCGTTGCCGAGCCTACAGCGCTGAAGTGTAAAAATGCAGTAACATATTGTTTATATTGAGTTATATTAATTAAGCCGGGCTGGGCGCGGGGCGTTTTGCTAATTTGCGTTGAAGCGTGCGGCGGTGCATGTTGAGTAAACGTGCGGTGGCAGAGATGTTGCCTTGTTGCTCTTGCAACACACGTTGGATGTGCTCCCACTCCAGTCGATCAACGGACGAGGGCTGCGCGTTGAGCGGCAAGTTGGGGCTGGGGCTGTGGCCAAAGGCGGCCACGATCTCGTCGGCGTTGGCGGGTTTGGCTAAATATTGCGTCGCACCTAACTTCACTGCTTCCACTGCAGTAGCGATGCTCGCGTAGCCAGTGAGTACCACGATACGCGTGGCGGCATCGAGTTCATGTAAGGCTTGCACCAGTACTAAACCTGACACTCCCGACATTTTTAAATCGACCACTGCAAATTCTGGCGGATTCACTTTAGCCAACGGCAAAGCTTGCTCCACGCTGTGTGCAAGGGTTACGATAAAACCACGCTTTTCCAAAGCGCGTGATAGCACGGTGCAAAACGTTTGATCGTCATCAACGAGCAGTAGCGAAGGGGAGTCTGCGCTGAGGATATTCATTTTTTGGGGCTTCGCAGAGGGAGCGTGATTTCAGTGGTGGCGCCGCCCTCTTCGCGATTGAATAGCCTGACCTTGCCGCCTAGTTGTTCAATGGTGGCATTCGCCAAAAACAAACCGAGGCCGCGCCCTTCTTCTTTGGTGGTAAAGAAAGCCGCCCCAGCGTTCATCACTGCTTCAGGGGTTAGGCCTTGCCCGTGATCTTGAATCTCTAAGGTGAAATTTTGTTCGTCATTGCGCACAAAAATATCAATCTCATCGGGCGAAGCATCGGCAGCATTGTTGAGTAAGTTGAGCAAAGCGGCACGCAGCGCAGGATCAATATGTAGTTGCGCATTACCTAAGCCAGCAGCGTGATAACGATGGTGCACTGTGGGGCGTAATAGTTGCCACTCATCCAAAATCTCTAGCATGAATTGGCGTAGCGATTGCGGCAGGGATGGGGTCACTTCTTGTGCATTGGCGAGTAATTTATCGAGAATGCGTTTGCAGTTGCGTACTTGGCTGTCTAGGACGGCGAGGTTCTCGCGCCATTCTGGAAGGGTCTCCGCTTCATGTTGTAATTCACCAATCACCACGGCCAAGGTGGAAAGCGGCGTGCCCATTTCGTGAGCAGCGCTCGCAGCTTGCATACCGAGTGCAACGATGCGCTCATTGCGTAAAGTGTGTTCGCGGATACGCGCGAGTTTCTCATCCCGCTCTCGTACCGCACTTGCCATCTTCACCACAAAATAGGCCACTACTGCCGCACTGATGACGAATCCTAACCACATGCCGATGACATGCATGTTGAACGCATCATTTGGCGGCATGGCGTGCTGCATCTGTGAGTGGTCGTGCATTGATATCTCCGCCATATCCATCTCTCCACTTAGGCTGTGAACGCTGGATAGCGGTAAATAATATTTCATCAATAGGGTGTAGCAAGCGGTGGTGAGGGCCGCCATTGACCAAGTATGGAGTGGTGGTAGCGTGGCGGCGGCAATAACGATTGGTAATAAATAAAGCGAGATAAATGGGTTGGTTGAGCCGCCGGCGTAGTAGAGCAGCGCTGATAAAGCGAAAACATCAATGCTGAGTTGCGCGAATAATTCCAAATTAGATACGGGGCGGTTTGCACGTAAACGAATCCAGCTCAATAAATTAATAGTGGCGAGCACACCGATGCTAATCAGCATCGGCAGCAAGGGGAGCGCCATTTCCAAAAAATAATGTACCAGCGCTAGTGTGGCGCATTGCGCAAGAACGGCAATGCTCCGCAGCGAAATTAAGCGTTGTAATTGAGAGTGTCCGGTTTGAGTGGCGAGCAGGGCTGAGTTCATGGTGTTGATTCTACCGACATCAGGCTGTGCATGGGGTGCGACAAAATGCCGCATTCCCAAGTAAAAATATTATCGTTACATTGCGCCTCGCCAAGTCGCTGACCGCGCTTTTAAAGAGTCTCCTCCCTAGAATCTTTCCTTACGGTCCGCAGACTTGGCATTTTTATGATGACAGGAGAGCGTTTTGACATTCAAATTAAAAACCAGCGTAGTGGCCGTTGCCCTCGCGCTGAGCCCATTAGCTTATGCGGCAGAACCCAATTTAGTGATGGATGAAGTGGTGGTGAATGCTTCGTCGACTTCAGATTCGGCAGTCGATAAAAAGACCGTGGCGCGCAAGCGTGCCAGTACCAGCGATACGGTAAAACTGCTGGAAGATCAGCCTGGCGTCAGCGTCAATGGCGCCGGTGGTGTGTCTAGCTTGCCCTCTATTCATGGTTTATCTGATGACCGTATTCGCACAAAATTAGATGGCATGGATTTAATTTCCTCTTGCCCTAACCACATGAACCCGCCTCTTTCTTATGTTGATCCAAGCAACATTGGCGCGCTTAAAGTGTATGCGGGCATCGCACCCGTCAGCGTGGGTGGTGACAGTATCGGTGGCACCATTGTGGCCGAGACGCTCGCGCCTGAATTTGCCGCTGAGGGGAAAGATAGTCTCGCTAAAGGTGAAGTGGGTGCGTTTTATCGCAGTAATAACAAAGCGATGGGTGGCAATGTGGCCGCTACTTATGCCACTGATAAATTTAATATCACTTACAGCGGCGCAACGAGCAAGGCTGGCAACTACACAGCGGGCGACGCATTTAAAAGCTATGACTTCTCTGGCCGCGTTGGACACAATTTGCCGCGTGACGAAGTGGGCTCAACCGCCTATCAAACAACCAACCAAACTTTGGGTCTCGCTTACAAACAAGCCAACCATTTGTTTGAAGCAAAGTTTGGTATGCAGAACATGCCCTATCAGCTCTATCCAAATCAGCGCATGGATATGCTCAATAACGATCAAACCAGTGTGAACTTGCATTACCTCGGCCAACTCGATTGGGGTAAGTTGGATGCGCGGGTATACCAAGAGCAGGTCGATCACTTTATGGATTTTGGTGCAGATAAGCGCTATTGGTACGGTGGCTCAACCACTGGGGGCGTGGTAATCGGATCTGGTGGCTCAGCAGCGACCTATGGCACGCCCTGTTCACCCATTAGTTCGATTTGTGCGGCAGGTATGCCCATGTACACCGAAGGCAAAACGACAGGAACCGTTATTAAGGCGGACATCAAGCTTTCGCAGCAAGACTTGTTGCGTGTGGGCGGTGAGGTGCAGCAATACCGACTTAACGATTGGTGGACACCTTCAGGTGCAAGCATGTCGCCCGGTATCTTTTGGAATATCAATGAGGGCAAGCGTGATCGCACTGCGCTATTTGGCGAGTGGGAATCTGGCAAAGACACACAGTGGATGACCCTGCTCGGCCTGCGCTACGAGCAGGTGGCAATGAACGCAGGGGATGTGCGCGGCTATAACCCCGCCACCAATGGTATGGCGCCGATGATTAATTATCAGATGCGCGATGGCAACGCCTTCAATGCGCTTGACCGTAAGAAAACAGATAGCAATTTGGATATGACGGCACTGGCACGCTACACCGCCAGCCCAACTAGCGACATTGAATTTGGCGTAGCACATAAAACCCGTTCGCCGAACGTGTATGAGCGCTATACATGGTCCACTTGGTCGATGGCTGCGGTGATGAATAACTTTGTCGGTGACGGCAATGGCTATATCGGCGATGTCAACTTGAGATCAGAAAAAGCCAACACGCTCTCCGCCACGTTTGATTGGCATGCGGCAGATCGTGAATGGGAATTTAAGGCGACGCCATACTTCACGCAAGTGGCTGATTATATTGATGCAGTGCAGTGGAATGCAGCGACTAATTTGGCGGCAACAACGCAGGCGACTAACAGCTTCAGTGTCTTGAAATATGTCAATCAATCAGCACGTATTTACGGAATCGATCTATCAGGCCAGAAAGCGTTGACTGAAAGCGGTTGGGGCGTAAAGGGCTTGATTAATTACACCAATGGCAAGAATGAAACAACAGGCGATGATCTGTACAACATCATGCCGCTCAACGGCAAAGTTGCGCTGACGCAAAAAGCGGAAGGTTGGGACAATAGTGCGGAGCTGGTGATGGTGCAAGCCAAAAACAACGTGTCGGACATGCGCAATGAAATTAAAACGCCGGCCTATAACTTGGTTCATTTGCGCGGAAGTTATGCGTGGAAACAGTTGCGTGTGGATTTTGGCGTAGAGAACGTGTTTGATAAGTTTTATTACCTGCCAACGGGCGGCGCTTATACGGGCCAAGGCACAACCATGTCGATGAATCCGACAGTGCCGAACTATCCGCAGTGGGGTACGGCTGTTCCGGGAATGGGGCGTTCGCTTTACACGGGCCTCAATTACAAGTTCTAAAGAGGTGGTTTGGCTAGTTGCTTCATCAATGACGGAATTTGAATTATTAGCGGTATCCTTAAGCTAAAATGTAGCGCCACATCGGTTCGGTGTGGCGTTTTTTTCGGAGAG
>JAUYFR010000086.1 GCA_030690855.1 Gallionellaceae bacterium | reverse complement strand
TGTGTATGGAATGAAACGGTGGCCGGGTGTTGTAGGGTTTACTACAAGTACTCAATTCATGAAATAGAGCACTTGCCTCATTTATTTCACAGGTGAATCAATGGTGATTTTCAAGCCGCTCTTACCTGGCTTTAATGGGCTACTCATTCCCTGCAAATCGCCCGGCTCAGACATGGCATTACCAGATTTTGAAATGCGAGCCACAACCACTACCTCATCATAATTAGACAATTTCATCTGCGGCGCCATTGCCATGCTGTCATCCAAGCTAAATTCCAGTGGCAAATCTTTCACTTGTTTACGCACAATCGCCAACGGCATTTTCGGGCCTTGCGCGGCACGCGCCAACACAAATACCGTATCTGTTGGGCTGGTTTGCGCTTTAAGTGCTGGGCTCAAAGTCACCGTTCCAGTAATGCGCTCTTTACCTGAGGATGCCGCTTGCGTAGGCTGCTGCGCTGGCGAAATTTGCTCCAACATTGGCGCTTTACCACCCTTAGCTTGGGCTAAAAATTGCTGTGCTTGTTGAATGCCGCCAGCAATCATCTTGGCATCTTCGCTATCTGCCGGCAGGCTATTTAACAAACGCCCCCAATGACGAACCGCTGCTTGGTAATCGCCCCTCTCCATTGCGGCTGAGCCGGCTAAAGCCAAGGCTTTAGGATGATTCGGGTCGAGCGCAAGCGCCTTTTCAATCAGCTTAGTTGGTGGGCCAGCGAGTTTTTGCCCGTGTACCATTGCCAACATGTCGGCATAGTCTGCCCAAATCCAAGCTTCGTCTTTAACAAAGTCAGTCAGCTTTTCATATAGCTTAACTGAATCTGAATAGCGCTCCATTTCGCCATAGGCGCGCGCGAGTAACAACAAAGATTCACCATCCGCAGGATTTTGCGCAATCTTGTCTTCTAGGGTTTTAATCGATGCAGACATGCTGGTATTGGCTGGCATGCTGGCATTCATCATCGCCGCTTCAGGCGCGAAGGCATTAGGATTCCCAATCTTCAAATACAATCCAATAGTAAGCAATGGCAACGCAATAGATATAACAATAGCCAATTTTTTCAATGGGTTACGAACAGAAGCCTCTATTTGTTCCTCTTTCACTTCGTCCAGTAGACGTGATTGCAACTCGCGCTTACCTTGTTCGTGTAACTCTGGCGTCAAAAGCCCATTGCTCAGGTCTAAATCCATCTCAGCAATTTGGTCGCGGAAAATTTCGAGGTTAGCCGCATCTCGTGCTACCGCGTTACTCTTATGTCCACCACGCCACAGTGGCAGCACCACAAACAATATGGCCACAACAATGAGTAGCGCGCTGATTATCCAAAATATTGTCATGCTTGGTTTTCTTTATCGTTGTTGAGTAAGGTTGCCGCGCGCCGTTCGGCTTCGGCAGAAAGGGCAATTTCGGGAACCGATTGGCGACGTTTGCGCAATTGCAGAAACAGTGCTCCGCCCGCAACTAATAGCAAAGCAAACGGACCGAACCATAGCAAGAGCGTATAAGACTTCACTGGCGGTTCGTACAAAACGAAATCACCGTATCGAGAAACCAGATAATCAACGATTTCTTGATCCGTCAAACCTTTGTTCATTTGCTCGCGCACCTCACGACGCAGGTCTTCAGCAAGTTCTGCATGTGAGCTAGCCAGTGATTCATTTTGGCAAACAAGACAACGCAGTTTTTCTGCCAAGCCAATCATGCGTTTTTCCAGCACGGGGTCGGCAGCCATATCTTTGGCTTCGCCCGCATAAGAAAAAACCGGTAATAAGCAAAACAATAAAACAAATAGTTTACGCATCATGGTTTTTTCTCCAACTCAGCCACCAGCGGCAAGATTTTTTCACGCAGGTTTTGTGGTGTCACTGGACCAATCTGTTTGTATTGAATGACACCTTGTTTATCAATCACGTAAGTTTCTGGCACGCCATACACACCGTAAGCAATTCCGATACGACCTTCAGCATCAGACACACTTAACACATAAGGATCGCCACCCTCGCGTAAGGTTGTCAGTGCATCGGCACGTTTATCTTTGTAATCGAGGCCATAAATTGGCACGATGTTTTGGCGAGCCAAGTCAAGAAGTACCGGATGCTCTTCACGGCAAGACACGCACCATGAAGCCCAAACGTTGAGTAACCACACCTTGCCTTTCATATCGGCCGGTGAAAACTGCTTAGTCGGCTCAGCTAATTGCGGCAAGGTAAAGGCTGGCGCTGGCTTACCGACCAACGGTGAGGGAACTTCGCGCGGATCGAGATTGAGGCCGACATATAAAAAACCTGCCAGTACGACGAATACAACAAACGGCCATATAAATCGCGTCATACTGCTTTCTCCTTCAACACAGCTTCCGGCTCAAGAATTTGTTTATTCTTTTTGGCATGGATACGATAACGACGATCACTAATCGCAAAAACCCCACCCAATGCCATCAATACACATCCTGCCCAAATCCAATCAACGAACGGTTTAACGTAAACACGCACAGCCCAAGCACCATTGCTATCGGGGATTGGTTCACCGAGAGAAACATAGAGGTCGCCGAACAGACCCGGCTCAATCGCTGCTTCGGTCATCGGCATGCCCGAAGCGTTGTAGTTACGTTTTTCGGGGAAGAGCTCATCCACGATGCGATCGTTTTTCTTAATCACCACATGCCCGCGAGCAGCGCGATAGTTGGGTCCTTCTATATCCGTCACCCCATCAAAACGGAATACATAACCTCCAGCCTCAACTGTGTCGCCTATTTCCATACGCACATCGCGCTCGGTTTCGTAGCCTTTAACCATCGTCACGCCGATCACAAAAACAGCGATACCTAGGTGCGCAAGCTGCATACCGTAATAGCTAAGCGATTGTTTTTTTATGCGGTGCATCAGGCTGCCTTCTTTGCCTAAGCGTTTATGCAAATCTAACGCGCCAGTCGTTATTACCCAAAACGCCAACATAAAGCCTAACGCGATTAGCGGAGTCCAAGTACCCAAGGCAAACGGTAACAAGAGTGCGAGCACTAAACTAACCACGAATGCCCAGCGCACGCTCTTCCAGATGTCTGACAAGCTCGCTTGCTTCCAACGAGCAACAGGGCCTAAACCCATCATAATGATCAGCAGCGCCATCAATGGCACAAACACCGTATTGAAATAGGGAGGGCCGACTGATAGCTTGCCGAAACCCAAAGCATCCATAAACAAAGGATAGAGGGTGCCGAGAAATACCGAGGCGGAAGCTACTGACAACAATACGTTGTTGGTTAACAACATCGATTCGCGCGAGATGAGATCGAATTTACCCCCGAGGCCAATTTTCGGCGCGCGCCATGCGAACAACAATAACGAAGCGCCAATCACGACAACCAAGAACGACAAAATAAACACACCGCGCTTAGGATCGGTCGCAAAAGCGTGCACCGAAGTCAGCACGCCAGAGCGCACAAGAAATGTTCCCAGCAAACTCAGTGAAAATGCGGAAATTGCTAACAGTAGCGTCCAACTTTTAAATGCGCCGCGCTTTTCTGTCACCGCAAGCGAATGAATCAGTGCCGTGCCCACTAGCCAAGGCATGAATGAGGCGTTTTCGACTGGGTCCCAAAACCACCAGCCGCCCCAACCTAGTTCGTAATAGGCCCACCAACTTCCCAAAGCGATACCTAGCGTCATAAATACCCACGCAATGGTCGTCCACGGACGCGACCAGCGAGCCCATGTTGAATCAAGCTGACCGCCCAACAAGGCAGACAAAGCAAATGCAAAGGCAACTGAGAAACCGACATAGCCCATGTAAAGCATCGGCGGATGAATCACCAAGCCTAGGTCTTGCAGCAACGGATTCAGATCTCGGCCATCCATCGCGGCGGGGAACAAACGATCAAACGGGTTAGAAGTAAACAGCATGAACAATAGGAAGCCAACTGAGATCAGTCCCATCACGCCGATGACGCGAGCCACCATTTCTCCTGGAAGATGCTTGCTAAATGAAGCAACTGCGACACTCCACAGGGCCAATAAAAACGCCCATAACAATAACGAGCCTTCATGACCACCCCACAGGGCTGCGATACGGTATTGAATCGGCAATTGCGAGTTTGAATGTTGTGCCACGTACAGCACAGAGAAATCGTTGTTGATAAACGAGACTAACAAACAGACAAAAGCGAAGGTGATAAACGCAAATTGGCCAAACGCTAATGGTCGAGCTATGCCCATTAATACGGAGTTACTGCGCGCCGCACCAAAGATAGGTAAGCCACCTTGAATCAACGCAAGAAACAATGCAACGATCAGCGCAAAGTTTCCAAGCTCAGGAATGATAGTTTGAGGAATCATGGAAAGTACCGATTATTTAGAGGAATTCGCCGATGGGGGCGTGTAATATTGATTTTTCTGAGGCTGCGTAACAGGTTGATTTTCTTGTGATTTTTGCGCTTTATCTAACGCATCCTTGGCTTCTGGAGGCATGTAATTTTCATCATGCTTGGCAAGCACTTCATCAGCGTAAAACACATTGCCTTCTTGCAGCTTACCCTGTACCACTACACCTTTACCCTCTTTAAACAAGTCCGGCAGGATGCCTTTGTAAACGACTTCCATTGACTTCGCAGTATCAGTAATTTTGAAATGCACGGTTAACCCATCTTTGGCGCGCACCACACTACCCTCTTCCACTAAACCTCCAATACGGAAACTACGGCCTTGTGGGGCCTCTTTGTTAAACACCTGAGTTGGCGTGAAATACAAGCTGACATTATCTTTTAGTGCAAACAATACCAAGCCCACAGCTCCGCCAAGTAGCGCTAAGCCTAGCAAGATAAACATTAATCGTTTTTTACGCGGTGTCATTCTTCTTCTCCTGCGTCACGCATCATGCGCAACTGCTGTAATGTAATTTTTCTTTTATGGCGAACCAATATAATTTCAATCATAAAAATCAGCACCGCGACACCGTAAGAACCCCAAACATAGAAGCCGTAGCCATTCATGGCAAAAAATTCGGACCAGTTCATGACCTCACCTCCGCAACGTTACTAGCGAAACTCATCGTTTGACGGAGGAGGTTCGACGCGGTCATTCCCGCACTCACCGCATTCGCGCACCGTGTCATGACCGCACCTCCGCAACGTTGCTAACGAAACTCATTGTTTGGTGTAGGAAGTTCGACGCGGCCACTCCCGCACTCGCCGCATTCGCGCACCGTGTCATGACCGCACCTCACTTAGCTCCGAAACCCATTGCGTACTGCGCTCTCGTTCCAAAATAATGCTACGCACGCGAGCTAAGCTCACGGCAACCACGTACAACCAACACGCCGCGAGCGTGATGAACATGGCTTGCTGCATGGCGATGTGCATACTTGTGCCGGTAAATTTAATAGTTGAACCTTGATGCAAAGTATTCCACCACTTAACCGAGAAATAAATAATTGGCACATTCACTGAACCTACAATTGCTAATAACGCACCTGCACGATCAGCGCGACGTGGGTCATCAATCGAGGCTTGCAATGCAATAAATCCCAAATACAAAAATAACAAAATCAGTTCAGAGGTCAGGCGAGCATCCCACACCCACCATGCGCCCCACATTGGTTTACCCCACAACGCACCGGTCCACAGTGAGATGAACGCAAACAATGCACCGGTCGGCGCTAAGGAGGTTGCCATCATAGAAGACAGGCGGGTATTGAAAATCAATCCCAGCGCAGCATAGCCCGCCATGATGAGATAGATGAACATCGAAAGAATAGAAGCCGGCACATGAATGAAAATAATGCGGTAAGCCTCACTTTGCACGGCATCTGGTGGGGCCACGAAGAAACCTATATACATTCCTACCACGAACAAAATTGCAGCAGGCACTGCAAACCAAGGAATTAATTTACCCGCCAAGTGATAAAAATTTGAGGGGGCTGCATATTTAAACCAGTTAATCGACAAATCTCACTCCATTGAAATACGCAAAGCCTGAGCAGTCACCCAAGGCGTAAAAACCAAAGCAACCAGTAACATTGCCCCCAATAAAGATGCATGCGGCACAATCGTCATGCCAGTATTCACTGCCTCAATTGCGCCCGTACCAAAAATGAGCACCGGAATACACAAAGGCAATACCAGCAAAGATACCAACACACCGCCACCGCGCAAGCCTAAGGTAAGCGCCGCGCCAATCGCCCCAATCATGCTAAGTATGGGTGTACCTAACAACAACATCAACACCATTACCAGTAAGGCATCTGGCGACATGTCAAACTGTAGCCCCAGCACAGGTGAAATCAACACCAAGGGCAAACCCGCAAGCATCCAGTGCGCCAAAATTTTACCTAACACCAACACCGATAACGACTGCGGTGCCAACAACATCTGCTCCAAGGTGCCATCTAAATAGTCTGCTGAGAACATCCTCCCCAGCGACAACATGGATGACAACAGCGCCGCAACCCACACAATGCCACCCGCCATTTTGCGCAACATATCCAACTCAGGGCCAACTCCAAGCGGAAACAAACTCACCACCATCACGAAAAATATCAAGGTGGTCAACACATCAGAGCGCCGACGCATCGCCAAGAGTAAGTCACGGCGGATGACTGTTCCTAACAATCCAAGCAATGATAGTTTATTCATGACAGCATCAATTGCTTCGTAGTAACACCAGTCACTTGCAAAGGTTGGTGCGTGGTAAAAATCACCATCCCCCCCTTCGACAAGTGTTCCCCAATAAGTTCCTGCATTAAATCGACTGCCCCCACATCGAGTGCGGTCAAAGGCTCGTCCAAAATCCACAAAGGGGCGTTCCCGATAAGCAAGCGACTCAAGGCAACGCGACGGCGCTGTCCCTGCGATAGCACTTTAACCGGTAGATGCTCACGGCGGCGTAGGCCCATACGTCGCAATGCAGTCAAGGATTCTTTATCATCTACCTTACAACCCGCCAAACCGGTACTAATCTGTAAATTTTCCAACGCGTTCAATTCATCTTTAATAGCGTTGT